>JASLID010000104.1 GCA_030153045.1 Flavobacterium sp. | reverse complement strand
AAAATCATAACTGCTTGAATACCATTGTAGGAACATACGAATGTAAGGTTGATTCTAAAGGGAGGCTCATGTTGCCAGTCCCTTTGAAGAAGCAATTGAACGCGTCACTGCAAGAAGGATTTGTATTGAAGCGTTCGGTTTTTCAACCGTGTTTGGAATTGTATCCAATGGAAGAATGGAATTTGATGATGCAAAAAATCAATAAGCTGAACAAATTCGTTAAAAAGAATAACGACTTCATTCGTCGTTTTACGGCCGGTGTTCGAGTGATTGAAATTGACACAACTGGAAGATTGTTAATTCCAAAGGATTTAGCAGTTTTTGCTTCTGTTTCTAAAGATATTGTACTGTCTTCGGCTGTTAATATTATTGAAATCTGGGATAAAGATTTATACGAAAAAGCGATTGATGATTCTGTAATTGATTTTGCAGATTTGGCAGAAGATGTAATGGGTAATGTAAATGATGACGATAATGGAATATCATAATCCAGTTTTACTAAAAGAAACGGTTGATGGTTTAAATATTAAGCCTGACGGAATATATGTAGATGTGACTTTTGGTGGTGGTGGTCATTCAAAAGAGATTTTATCTCGATTGGGTCCAAACGGGAAATTGTTCGGTTTTGATCAAGATGAAGATGCTTGGGAAAACGCTTTGGATGATGAAAGATTTACTTTGATTCAGGAAAACTTCAGATACATCAAGCGATTTTTACGTTTCAACGGAATTAAAAAAGTAGATGGAATTTTAGCGGATCTCGGGGTTTCTTCTCATCAATTTGATGTAGCTGAAAGAGGTTTTTCTACTCGTTTTGATGCTGGTTTGGATATGCGAATGAGTAAGAAAAATGACATGAGTGCTTTTAATGTTGTGAATGAATACGATGAAGCAAATCTAAAACGTATTTTTTATGATTATGCCGAATTGAGTAACGCACCGGCAATTGCCAGAGTAATTATCGAAGCACGTGAAAAAGAAAAGATAGTCAATACAGAAGATTTGAAGCAAGTTTTGGCTCGATTTCTTCCGAATCATAAAGCGCATAAAATTTTAGCTCAAATCTATCAAGGGATTCGAATTGAAGTAAATCAGGAAATGGAAGTTTTAAAAGAATTTTTAGAGCAATCCTTAGAAATATTAAATGAAGGCGGACGATTGAGTGTGATTTCCTACCATTCTTTAGAAGACCGATTGGTGAAACGATTCATGAAAAACGGTTTGTTTGAAGGAGAGCCAGAAAAAGACTTCTTCGGACGATTCGAAGTCCCATTCAAGTTAATAGGAAAAATGATTATTCCTTCCAACGAAGAAATTAAAATAAACAATAGAGCCAGAAGCGCTAAACTCAGGATAGCTGAAAAGAAATGACACAATGAAAAACGGAATTTATAGCATATTAAAAGCAAGATTCTTAGTCAATGAGGATGCCACTAAAAATTGGCGCTTCATTGTCTTTTTGATTTTACTGGCTATAATCATGATTGCAAACACACACAGCTACGAGAAGAAAATTTATCAAATAGCAGACTTAACTAACGAAGTAAAAGAATTGCGTTCGGAGTTTGTAGATCGACGTTCGGAGCTAATGAAAATAAAAATGGAATCGACTGTAGCTGATAAAATGGAGGAAAAAGGAATTTTACCATCATCGGTTCCACCAAAGAAAATAAAAGTAACCAAAGAAAAAACAACTTTCGAAAAACTATGGCAGTAGAAAATAGAAATATTTTAAAACGTGTGTACGTTGTTGCTTTAGTAATTCTAATTATGGCAACGGCGATAGGCGTGAAACTTACTAATATACAGTGGGTGGAAGGCGACTATTACCGTAAGTTGGCCAAAGAACGTTCGGTTAAGAATTTTCCGCTTCCTGCAAATCGTGGGAATGTGTATTCTTCTGACGGAAGTTTGTTAGCAACATCAATCCCAGAATATACTATTCGTTTTGATGCTGTGGCGCCTACCAAAGAAAATTTCGACGAAAATATAAAATCATTATCTGATTCACTTTCTGTTTTACTAGACAAACCAAGTGCGACTTACTTGAACGAATTCAGAAAAGCAAGAGCCAATAAAAACAGATATTTCCTTGTAGCTCGCGATTTGAGTTATACTGAATATATGGCCATTAAAGGATTTCCACTTTTTAATCTTGGAGCATATAAAGGAGGAATGATTACAGAACAAAAAACGGTTCGTGAACATCCTATTGGAAAAATTGCAGCAAGAACTATTGGTTATGAGCGCTATGATGAAAATGGTGTTTTACAACCTGTTGGAATTGAAGGGGCTTTCGGGTATTATCTAAATGGAAAAGACGGAAAAGTACTCAAACAAAAAATTGCTAAAGGACAATGGAAGCCTATTCGTGATAACAATGAAGTAGAGCCTCGCGATGGTTACGATATCGTTTCAACTATTGATGTTTATATTCAAGACATTGCACATCATGCTTTGTTGAAACAATTAGAGCTTTATGAAGCGGATCATGGCTGCGTGGTAGTTATGGAAACAAAAACAGGAGCTGTTAAGGCTATTTCTAATTTAGGAAGAGCAACTGATGGGTCTTATTATGAAACTATTAATTATGCCGTTGGAGAGTCTCATGAACCAGGATCGACATTCAAATTAGTTGATTTAATTGCCTTATTGGATGATAAAAAAATTGATACCTCTAAAGTTTATGATAGCAAAGGAGGCGAGATATCTTATTATAAAAGAAAAGTACGTGATTCGCATGAAGGAGGGTATGGGAAAATTTCATTAGGAAGAGGTTTCGAAGTTTCTTCTAATACCGTCATGGTTCAAGCAGTCTATGAAAATTATAAAACCAACCCAAAACAGTTTGTCGACAGGATTAATGCAATGGGCTTAAACAAGTCCTTAGGGTTGCCATTTAAAGGAGAGGGAGCTCCCAAAATACCACAACCTGGCCAACCTGGCTGGAATGGGATTTCCCTGCCCTGGATGGCGTTTGGTTATGGGGTTTCGGTAACGCCTTTGCAAACATTAACACTGTATAACGCCATTGCCAACAATGGTGAAATGATAAAGCCAATTTTTGTTCAAGAAGTTAAAGAATGGAATAAAACCATAAAAAAGTTCGACAAACAAGTCATTAACCCAAAAATATGTTCGGACGAGACCTTAAAAAAAGTAAAAGCAGTTTTGGCCAATGTTGTAAAGAAAGGAACCGGATCTAAACTCTATTCTAAAGATTTTTCGATGGCAGGAAAAACAGGAACTGCGCAAGCTAATTATGGAACTAATGGTGGAAATGATAAACATTATATTTCGTCTTTTGTTGGTTATTTTCCAGCAGAAAACCCTAAATATTCTTGCATTGTGGTGGTTCATAAACCGAATACTTCTAAAAACGATTATTATGGTGCCGATGTAGCTGGGCCGGTTTTCAAAAGAATTGCTCAAAAAGTATTTACCGATGTGCCTTCTACAAACGAAGTGAAAAACTTAAAGAAAAGCAATCCGAATCAAGATAAAAATTATTTCGCTTACAATAATAAGTTGAACAAAAAGCCGGGAACCATTCCTAATTTAAAAGGAATGTCTGGTATGGACGCTGTAGCATTACTTGAAAATTTAGGAATGAAGGTTAAGGCTATTGGCATTGGAAAAGTAAAAAAACAATCCATTCAAGCAGGTCAGCCTATTTTAAAAAATAACATTATAATTTTAGAATTGTCATAATGATTTTAAAAGAAATACTATATAAAGTCGCTATCGAAGTCGTTCACGGTTCAACTGAAGTTGATGTGAATGCAGTTCATTTTGATTCTAGAAAAATAGAATCGAATGATGTTTTCGTGGCCATTCGTGGTTCAGTTTCTAATGGGCATGATTTTATCGATAAAGCCATTTCATTAGGCGCTTCTGTGATTATTTGTGATGAACTTCCAAAAGAGTTGTTGTCTCAAATCACGTACATTAAAGTAAAAGACACGAATGAAGCTTTGGCTTATTTAGCAGCCAATTTTTATGATAACCCATCTCAAAAATTAAAATTAGTTGGAATTACCGGAACCAACGGTAAAACAACAATTGCTTCATTATTGTTTCAATTGTTTCAAAAAGCCGGATATAAAGTAGGATTACTTTCCACTGTAAAAATTATGGTGGATGAGGTTGAGCACAAAGCAACACACACTACGCCAGATTCGCTAACTATCAATTATTATCTAAATGAAATGATTGAAGCGGGTTGCGAGTATTGCTTTATGGAAGTGAGTTCTCATGGAATTCATCA
>JASLID010000161.1 GCA_030153045.1 Flavobacterium sp. | reverse complement strand
GCTGCCTGCGCCGCGGGCTTCATGCACCTTTGGAACGCGGAGGACCCCGAATGACCACGTATCGCTCCGGCGCAGCCGACTACCGCGCAATCGGGCGGATGAAGCGGAAATTAGGGCACCCCAAACCGCCGCATGCGAATGCCGTGCCGGGGCAGGAAATCGACAGGTGCAACGAGGCCATTGTGCAGGGCTGGTTGGACGAGGATGCCTACATCCGAGCCCACAGCAAAGATCAACACGTGACGAAACGGAAACCGAAATGAGCAACAAGACAGCAAAGCGCGAGGACCTCGCCCGCACCGCCGCCCTCGTGCGCCCCGCCCTCGCGACGAAGGATTACGTCCCGGTGCTGATGCACATCCACTTCGCCGGCGACACCGCGACGGCATTCAACGACGCCGCCGCCATCGGGGTCCACAAGGTCGCCGCGGACCTCGACTGCTGCGTGCCTGGCGAGATGCTTATCCGCGCGCTCGCCAGCTTCGGCGGCCAGGAGGTCCTCTTTCAGCCTGGCAAGGACGGCGCCCTGACGCTCAAGAGCGGGCGCTCCACGCTGCGCGTGCCGACGCTGCCGGCCGGGGACTTTCCCTTCGAGTGGCCCGGCGCAGACGAGGGCACCGAGCTGGACCTGGGCCGGGAAATGGTCCGGGCCATCGAGCGGTGCCTCATCAGCGTCGGCAGCGACCCGAACCACCCGGCGCAGATGGGCGTGACGATGGAAGCCGAAGGCGGCTTTGCCGTGTTCTATAGCACCGACAACCTCACCGTAAGCCGGTGCGCGACGGGGGCGCGGGCGAAGCTGCCGGGCGACGCGCCGGTGATCCTGCCGCGCTTCTTCTGCGAGCAGCTCGTCTCGCTGGCGAAGACCTTCCCAGACGCCCGGCTGGTGCTCGTGGTGCTCGACGGCGCGCTGCTCGTCGAGGTAGGCAACGAGGCGAGCCTGCTGAGCAAGACACTCGTGGACGTCACGCCGGTGGATTTCCCGCGGATCGTGCGCAAGCACTGCGACCTCGCCGGGCTCGCCGATTCGCTTGTGGTCATCCCAGACCAGTTCGACGCGGCCCTGGGGCGCGCGCTGCTCGTGACAGCCGGCGAGGTCATCCGGTCTGCGAAGGTGTCCATCAAAGGAGGGCAACTGCGCATGCGGGCAACCTCCGGGGCCGGTGATTCGGACGATGACATGGCCCTGGCCGGGGCGCCGGATGAATCCTTCACGTTCGATGCGGCGCTGGTGCAGCGCGGCGCCAAAGCATGCGCCCTCGTGGGCTTCACCGACAAGGTGACCGTCATGGCTGATTCCAAGCTGGAGTTCGTGCACCTCATCGCGCACGTCGCCTGATGTCGTTCTTCTTCGCAGACACGCGCAGGGAGGCTGCCGCGAAGCCGAAGGCGCCCCTGAAGCAGCGCCTCACTGATATCCCAGTGACGACGCTGCGCAAGCTGGGTTGCAGCGCATGCCCCCGGGACAAGAACCGGGAGCTGCGCAGCCCGAAGATGCGCGCGCACGGGCAGGGATCGGACGTGATGATCCTGATGGCCGCCCCGACGATGCGCGACGACGACGAGGGCGCGCTCCTGAGCGACAAGGCCGGCCGCGAAGTGGAGCGCGCACTGGGGCGGCGCTTCTTCGACAGGCATTGCTGCACGGCGTCCGTGGTGCAGTGCGCCGGAGAGCACGCCCCCACCCAAGCCGAGGTCGAGTGCTGCCGTCCCCGCGGCCTGGAGGACGTTGAGGACGTGCGCCCTCTGGTGGTGGTCACGGTGGGCGACGAGGCGATGCGCTGGGCCACCGGCATCGAGAGCGGCACGGCCCTGACGCACCGGGGCACCTTGTTCGCCGCGCGCATCGGCAAGCACGCCTGCTGGGTGTTCCCGGTCATCTACCCTAACTACGTGCACAAGACTGGCGGCCGGGGCGGCGGTGAGTACCAGACTGCCCTGGAGCATGACCTCGCCCGGCTGCGCCGGATGGTCGAGGAGGAGTCGCTCGGGACGCCGCGCCCGGAGGGCGGGCCGTACGATGCCGGGATTGAGGTCATAACAGGCCAGGAGCCGGGGGACATGCAGAAGCTGGAGGCAGCCCTCGCAGAGCTCTCCTGGGCCCCCAAGAGCGCCCTGGACATCGAGACCAACTGCTTGCGCCCGTTCATGAACCGGAAGGCTTTGCTGCTGACCGCAGCCGTAGGCACCTTCGAGCGAACGGTGGCTTTCTCCCTGGACCATCCGGACGGCTGGGGGAGCAAGGCGCAGCAGGAGCGCGCGCGGCGCGCCTACTACGAGTACCTCCTGCGCAGCGGGCGCAAGGCTTGCCATAACCTCGGCTTCGAGATGGAGTGGATGGCGTGGGATGGCGCCGAGTACCTGTTCCGGCGCACTGAGTGGGACGACACCATGGCCAGCGCCTACGTGCTGGACCCGAGGCCCGGGACGAAGTCCCTGGAGATGCAGACCACCGTGCACTTTGGGTTCAACCTCAAGAAGCAGAGCCGAGTGGACCCAGCGCGGATACTGGAGTACCCGCTGCGCGACGTACTGCGCTACAACGGCCTGGACACGAAGTGGACCAACGCAGTGCGCGACGCGCACGAACCGCTGCTGCGCGCGGTGGATGCCTACCCGGCACTCTACGAGGACCTCGTGGACCTGGCGCCGGCGCTGGTGCTGACGACGGCCCAGGGGCTTCCGGTGGATCAGGCCTTCGCGGAGAAGGCCAGCGAGCGCCTGCGCAACGAGATGGCGGAGATAGAGGGCAGGCTGCGCAAGGATGCCGACGTCAGGGCTTACGAGCGCCGCCACGGCACCTTCTCGCCGACCAACCCCGATCATCTGCTGCAGCTGCTGAAGGACCTCGGGCGGGAAGAAATCTACGTCAAGAACAAACGGGAAGGGACCGTCAAGGAGTCAACCAGCGAGGAGGTGCTCAACGAGATCGGTTACGAGGTGAAGGCGTGCGGCCTGGTGCTGGAGCACCGGAGCGTGTCGAAGCTCAAGGGAACCTACGTCGACCCCACCGCGAAGGGTGAGAACGTCTGCCCTGACGGCCTCATTCGCAGTTCCTATAACTCCATGCGCACGGTCACCACGCGTCTGAGCGCAGACGACCCTGCCGTGCAGAACTGGCCGAAACGCAAGCATGTCTGGGTGCGCGGCATGGTGGGGACGGCTACGTCCTTTGAGCTGCGCGAGGCCGAGCGGCGCCGCGAGACGATCCGCCGGTGGTTCGTGGCCCTGGACTACGGGCAGATCGAGTTCCGGGTCGTCGGCATGGCGAGCGAAGACCCGACCCTGGTGAAGTATTGCTGGACTGGTTACGACGTCCACAAGGCGTGGGCGCTGCGCCTGATAGAACTTTACCCGGCCGTGAAGGACTGGGTGGTCTCGGAGCTCGGCGTCGACTGGGACGAGAAGGGCATCAAGGCACTGCGCCAGGAAATGAAGAACAAGTGGGTGTTCCCCCAGCTCTTCGGCTCCTCAACGCACTCCTGCGCGCAGGCCCTGAGCCTCCCGGATGATGTGACCGAGGACCTCGCTGCGGAATTCTGGGACGAGTTTCGCACGGTCAAGAAGTGGCACAAGAAGGTGCTGGACGGCTACGAGCGGAATCTCTACGTAGAGACGCTCGACGGCGCGAGGCGCGGCGGCGCGATGTCCCCCAACGAGGCCATCAACATGCCCATCCAAGGAACTGCGGCGTCAATCGTCAAGAAGGGCATGAGCGCCCTGAGCAGGCACGCCGAACTGGTCGGCGACCCGGAGCTGCAACCCAGGCTGAACGTGCACGACGACCTGTCCACGATCATGGAGGACAGCGACGCGATGGCCGGCAAGATCGACACCATGGCGCGGATCATGTGCGAGCACCGCTTCAACTTCATCAACGTCCCTCTGCTCGTCGAGGCCAGCATCGGGCCCAGCTGGGCCGACCTGAAGGAGGTCCGGGTCTACAAGTCCCATGAACTCTTCAACCTCAGGAACCCTTATGCCTAAGCACCGACGGCCGCACAACTGGGCGATACCGCTGCGCGGGGACTGGGGGCGCTACGAGCTGGACAATCGGGTGGTGCCCGTCGTTGAGGCAGCCCGACCCGAGGTCATCGTCTGCCTGGTGGGTTTCCGCACGAGCTGGCCGTATACCTTGGCAACCGCGCGCGAGATCGTGCGCACTCACAATAAACTGGTGAAGGAACAAGATGGCAGAGCAACGACGACGGACGAAGGCGGAAACGCCGGCAGCTCCAGACACTACCGAACCACTGCACGTCAAATACAGGCCCCGGAGCCTCGCGGATGTGTGGGGCCAAAAGGATGCGGTCAAAAGCCTTGAGGCCACGCTGAGGGCGAAGGCCAGGCCGCACACCTTCCTCTTCGTTGGCCCGGCCGGCACCGGGAAGACTACCTTGGCCCGCATCATGGCGGCCGAGCTGGGCGTCACCGGCAGCGCGATCATCGAGCACGACGCCGCGAGCAAGTCGGGCATCGACGACATGCGCGGCCTCATCGACACGCTGCGCTACAACGGCTTCGGCGAGTCGCCCAACAAGGCCATCATCCTCAACGAGGTGCAGGGCCTGAG
>JASLID010000146.1 GCA_030153045.1 Flavobacterium sp. | reverse complement strand
TTCCATTTATATTTTCCATATTTAATTTGAATTTGCTTAATCTGCGAGTTTAATATTTCTTTATTTTCTATTTTTTTTTTGATCTCTTCCTGATATTGTTTTTTCTTAATTTCAAAATCTTCTTTATTTTGTGGATAAGTTTTTAGTAGTTCACTAATCTTGTAAATCTCTTTATATTTATCCTCAATGTTTGATTGATTTTCATATTTATTTAAGTAATTAGTACTTAATTTTCTAGTATTTTCAATAATTTCATAATTATTAAAAATATCTTTTTTAATTTGTTCAGATTGCGCTACTATTTTTAAATACAATATTTTAGGATTTGTAGATTTTAATAGTGCTTCTGCTTCAATTAATTTATTAACTGTAAGTTGGTAGTCGCTATTTGAATATGCTTCTTCAGCTTCTTCATATTTTATTTTAGCAATATTGTTTTGCCCACAAATTTGTTGTGTTATTGCAATAGCTATCAATGTAAGAATTAGTTTTTTCATTTTTTAGTATAAATTTAATAATTTAATTATCCCAAAAGTCGTCTGTTTTAGTTTTTGGGGTTTCTTTTTTTATTGGAGTTTTATTTACAGGTGTACTTTGAGTTTTGGTATTTTTACCTTTCTCTTCTTTTTTGGATTCTCCCCAAAAGTCATCAACATCATTTGTTGTTTTTTTTGAGGTATCATCCCACATATCATCATTTGAATTAGACTCTTTTATTTTACCTTTATAGTTATATGAAGTAATTAAAAAATTTAGCTTTTCTAAAGAATTTTTAAATTTAAAATAATCTGTCTCTGCTTCAGTTTTACTTTTGTAATAACCAATTAAAACTATATCTGTACTTTTTAAAATATTTGAAATCTCTTTTTTTATATTAACCGAAAAAGGCCAAGTATCGTCATTGTATTTAGTAATAGGAAATATTTCAGTTATATTTATGGTAGGATTTGTTGTTGCTAAAGCTGATTTATCAGCACTAAAAGCAAAATAATAGATAACATCTTCTTCTATATTACTTGAAGATAAAGGTAATTTAGCGTCTATAAATGCTGTAATAAAATTAGTATGGGTTGCTATTTTTTCACGACGAATTTGTGCAGCAGCTCTCTCACGTTCAGCTTGTGCTTCTCTTAACTGTGCTTGATAAGCTTCTTTTTGTCTTTTTTCTTCACCTAATTCTGTTAATATTCCAGCAACTAAACCAACCCCTTGTGTAACCAATTGGTTTGTAACTTCTTGTTTTGTATAAGTAGGAGTGTTTGCAGGAATTCCGAGTTTAGCATATTGTGATTCTAAACTTGGAATTTGTGAGGTTGTTTCTGAAGTCGATGTTTGACTCGTCCCCGATGGATTACTTGAACCTGAATTTTGAGTTGTAGTTGTTGAAGTATTTGTAGTTTGAGATTTTTTTTGAATTATAATATTATCTAGTTCTCTTACAGATTGTGGGCTATAACTTGCTTTTGTGACTGAAAGCGTAAAAGCTGAAAGGTTTGCCTCTTGACCATTAAAGGTTGTACCACAAACCCAATCTTCATTTGGTTTATAGGGGTCGCTGGTGCTAAAGGCAAAGCCTGATAATTCTACTTTACCATTTGGCATACGACAATTGACACTAACATTTAAAGATGAAGGTGAATAGCTTTCAGGCCAAACTGATAGTCCTAATTCTGACTTTAAATAGTTTTTTTCAGCTGTTGCATATAATGAGTTTTGAGCTATGGTAATTTTTGGATTATAATATGTGAGATAAATACCATCTGTTCTTTTTTCAAATTTGTATCTCACTTCCCAATTTAAATTAGTGTATTTATTACAAATATTGTTATGAGCATATGTTCCTAGAGAACCACTAAGTTTATTTTGCCCATTTACGCATGAAAATGCAGTTATTATAAAAAAGCAAATTGTAATTAGTTTTTTCATAATTTTTATTTTAAAGTTTCAGCTTTGTTTATATTAAAAGAACTACATCTGTTAGACGAGTTATTTTCTAAAATGTTATCTACACACGACCAGCCAATTTCAAGTTTTCTGGATTGTGCTACATTAGTTTCTTTATACATTAGTGCTTTTTCTGTTTCATCCCAATATTGTTCTCCGTATTCACTCTTCATTAATTTTAAAATTATGGTTTGCGGTAAATCATAAATTCTTTCATAAGTATTGTAAATCATATAATGATCGTCAATTTTAACATATTCATTGCTAAAGTTAAAAAAGAAGTAATACCCTTTACACTCAGGTTCTTTGCAAAAAATTTCGTCGGTTTTATTTATTTTGAATTGCATTTTAAGATAAATAACATCTCCATCTTGCTTTTCTTTTTTAAATCTGTACTGAATTGCTTTGTCACTTTGCACGAACTTCCAATTACCAAATGTATCGGATTTCTGTTGTGCATTAACAGTAAACACTGTTACTATAAAAAGGTAAATTGTAATTAGTTTTTTCATAATAATTAATTTAAAAATGAATTAGACATTCAAAATTAGCAAAACTGTGGTTTTGAATCAATACACCAAAAGGAGTATAGTTTAGCTCAAAATAACTAAATTATTCCTTGAAGAATACAGTTTTTTATAAGTTGAGCGGTATTTTTAGAATCGGATTTAGCTAAAATATTATTGCGGTGTTTCTTTACGGTTAAAGAACTAATAAATAGTTTTTCGGCTATTTCAGCATTACTCAAGCCGTTTCCAATAAGTTTGATGATGTCTATTTCTCTTTTAGAAAATTCTTTTAATTCCTGATTTTTTTCATCTAAATCTAAATTCATAAAAGAAGGTTCGCCATTTAAACCAATAAAAGATACTTTATGTGTATTCATATTACTCAAATGATCAATGCGTGTATGAATATTTAGTGATTTTCCTAATCCACCATCATCATCCAATGAAAGCATTAGCGATTGATGATTAAATAGGGCATATTCTCCATTTTTTAATCGAAATCTAAAACTGTAACTTGTTTTGTAGCTTAACATTTTTTCATAGCCCACTTTTTTGTAAAAAAAATCGGTGGCAGCTGCCTCAGCTTTCGCAACAAATTCAATATCATCTGGATGAATCGCTCCTAAAATATCATTAAAGGAAACTGTTTCAGTATTAAATCCATGGATTTCAGATATAGCAGGACTTGCATTTGAAAGCGTCATGTCAAAAAAATCTATGATATAAAAATAGAAAGGACCTGTACTAATAATTGAATTGGTAAGGTCGTCAAATGAAATCTGGAAAGATTCGTTAGTCTTAGCTATTCTGTTAGGTTGCCAAACATCGTATAAGTTTTGTATCTCAGGAATCACATAGTTGAGTTTGATAACAAATTAACATAAAAAAATGTTAAAATCAAAAAAAAACTCTGAAGTTAATCAGAGTTTTAGATATTCTATTTTA
>JASLID010000082.1 GCA_030153045.1 Flavobacterium sp. | reverse complement strand
AAGAGTATGAAAACCTACTAGTTTTTCGTCTAAAAAATAACCGCAAATCACAAATTGATCTTGTAATTGTTTTTTAAACGTTGAAAAATGGTCTTTGGCTAAGAAAAAAGTATTAAAAGGAGCGTTTTTGGCTACGTAGTGGTACAATTCATAAATGCGTTCCTCTTGTGCAACTATTTCGGTGTAACTTAATTCACGAAATTCAACACCATCACATTTTTTATGTGCTCGCTTGTATTGATCTCTGTATTTTTTTGAAAATGAGGCCACATAATCTTCATTGGTTTTCCAATGTGAGGGTAATTCAAGGATCATATTGGGTTGTGTATTGAATTCATAAACTTTTGAAAGCTCATACTTTTTTAATTCAATTGCACAATGTTGGTAGAAATCTTTAAACGATACAATATGGATATTTATTTTTTGCTGCTTGAAGTATTGTGTTATTGCATTAGCACATTGTAACAATAATTCACTAATGTGTTTAAAATTAGTCTCTTTGCTAAAGACATAGCCGTTTTGACCTGTAATCATGTTATTGCCTAAAAACAAAACGTGTGAAGCGAAGTTTTTGAATACAAAATTACGAATGGCTTTTTTAAAACATTTGTCTCTTTCTCCAAACGATTCTAATTTATTGACATCAAGGTATTGAGCGAGAGCGACACCTACAAGTTCCGAATGTTCAAAAATACCAATATAAAAGCATTGCATATTCAACGGTGCTGAATCTTCTAGAACTTTTAAATAGGGTGTTTGCAGAAAAGCATTGCTCATAGCAATTTTGTCCCAATTATTTGGGAGTGCCGAAATCGAAGTGTAAATTTTAAATGATGCTGTTTCCAAGATAAAAAAATCGCTCTACAAATGTAGAGCGATTGGTATATAAATAAATGTTAAATTACTTTATGTGATGTGTTTATTTTTTGCTTCGGTCACATAGAATCGCCTAATTAACACGTTTGTTTAATAGTGATTTGTGGAATAGGCTTATTTCATTGCACAAATAATTCCGCCCATAATACCGAAACAAACTATCCAGAATCCTGAAGTTACCAATACATATTTAAAACTTCTTCTTTCGTACAAAGCATTAGTGCCTATAAGCGGAAGAACTAAAAATAGACCGGTAAATACTCCATGAAAAGCACCGTGTTGAAAAGTTCTGAAAGCATCACCATAATCAGCCATGAAAGCAGCGAAAGAAGGTTTTGCTAGTGCAACATGTTCAGGATCTCCGCCTACCATTCCAAAAGCGCTGAATTGATGGATAACGATGCCCTGAAGTAAAAAAGAAATGAAGAAAGCATAAAGAACAGAAAGGCCAAAAATCTTAATCATATTGGCACCTTTCATTTTTTCTTCGGTCATTCCGGATTCTCTCATCCAGATACCTCCAAAAACTTTTGGGTTGTACCAAATAAATCCAACTACAAGTGTTGATAAAGCAGCAAGAAGCAATGCTAAAAAGTTCATTTTAATTTCCATAGTTTTTGTTTTTGAGTTTGTACTCAAATATAGGAAATTTTTTAAATAAATAAGGACTTAGTTATTCGTTAAGTATGTATTTATCAATCATATGCTGTGTGATGGGTCTTAAGTTTTTCCCATTTTCAGGATGAAACCCAGGAGCTGTAAAACAGTCAAGTTTATCATCAGACGTTTTCCAATACCAGATACAAGGTTGACCGTTTTTGAAATATGTTGTGGTGTCGCAAGGTTCTATTTTTCGAAATGAATTTATTAGATGTTCATTTTCGTCTGTAACTAAAACAACAACACCATCACTCGTCATTGACGCTTCATCAGTAGTTGCTTTTTCATAATGATCTTTTTTCCATAGGATGCATTCTTTTTCAGGAAAGAATTGAGAACCTATGCCAAAAAGTAATGCGGCACTAGCAGTAAAAATTACGGTTTTTAATACAGGTGTTTTTTTTATAACAGTTCCTATTACTTGTAATTGTTGTTTATTGTTTCCTTCTTCCTTTTCTATAATCATTATAGTTTCAACTTGACTTTTATGGGCTTCTCCTTTTAAATATTTACCCAATGGTCTTTGTTCAAAATTTACCAATAATGCCATCATATCAAAGAGGGATTGTTTTGGTGTCTTTGTTTTTCCAATAAAAAAATTACAAATTGGCCTGAATTTGTCAATGTCAATTTTTCCAGTTCCTAGAAATTTTTCTAATATTTCCTTATCAATATTAGAGAGTCCAGAATTAATAAGTAAGGAACATAAATCATTTAATGAGCCGGGACTTGGTTTTGACAGATAACTAGAATGTTTTCCTTGTTTTTCTAACTCATATTTCTCTTTAATTTCAACCAAATAACTTTCAGGAGTATTTTTTTTCATAAGCATTTTTCGGAATTAGATTGCATAATCGGAATTCATCGGAATCATCGGAATTTTATAGCAATACCGCGCTAAAACTGCCACATCTTTGCTTCAGAAATAGTTATTGTTCTATTCGCGATATGAACAAATGTACAAAACTACTTCTAAACAAAAGTGAGGTTTTACACATCGGGTTTTTTATCCGGGAAGTATAAATAACCCTTTGTGTAACAATCCACTTTCACTTCCCAGAATAAACAAAACCATTTAATGGTCTGGTCATTATGAATATTCGGTTTGAGAATCCGAACAGCCAGACCTATGCCTAATTTTTAATAAGTATAAAGATGAAAAAAATAGTTTGTATTGCAGTAATTGCAATGTCTGGAATAGTTTTAGTGTCATGTGATGCAGATCGAGTGGAAAGTACGACTCCACAATTTGATAAATCTTCAAAAAAGAAAGAGATTTATAATGTAACACAGAGAACAGGAGATAGTCTGTCGGTTATAGATACAACAAATCTGGTAGTTGAACCACCGCTGCCTCCGGGACCTGGCGATGATGTACCACCAATAACACCGCCT
Source organism: Flavobacterium sp. (assembly GCA_030153045.1). GTDB lineage: Bacteria > Bacteroidota > Bacteroidia > Flavobacteriales > Flavobacteriaceae > Flavobacterium. The sequence goes on along the minus strand of JASLID010000082.1, from coordinate 7,267 downwards.
AAGCCATAATAATTTTAGATTACTATGGATTAAATTACTAATTTCGGGGAAAGTAACTTTTATGCTACGTTCCCCGATTTTTATTATACTGTTTCTTGTTTTTGTTTTCTCCTGTTCAGAAAACTCAAAAAGCAATAAAGCAGATGCAGGCAAGAGAGATTTTAATAGTGTTTTAGCCAGAAAATATTTAGAGAAAGGAGATTTCTATTCTTATACGAAGAAGAAATTTGACAGCGCATTTTATTATTATAATAGCGCTAAGGAAATTTATGCCTTGGAAAAAGATACTCTAAATGTGGTTTATAATTTACTTCAGATGGCAAGAGCCCAACAGACTTTTGGAGATTACATGGAGAGTGAAGTAACCCTTACTGAAGCTGAGCCTTATATTCAAAGCATTCGGGATTACGAAAAAAAATCAGAATACAATACGTTCTTGAAAAACCTGTATGGCGTGGCATCAAAAGAACTTTCTAATTATAACGACGCACTGAAATACTATACCGAAGCCAAAAAAGATAACACTGCTATTCTTGCTACAATTGCATTAGACAATAATATAGCAGCAGTACATATACTAAGAAAAGAATATAAGGTTTCTATAAAAATTCTGGAAGATATTTTGAAATTTAAGGAATTAGATACTTTAAAGAAAAAAAGAGCCATCTATCTGGACAATCTTGGATTTGCATATTATAAAGCAAAAGAAGAAACGAAAGGACTGCATTTAATGCAACAGGCCTTAAAAGATAGGGTCGAAGAGAATGATTCGTACGGAATTATAGAAAGCTACCTGCATCTCTCCGAATATTACCAAGATAAAGATTTATGGAAGGCGAAACAAAATGCACTGCTTGCTTATGAAGTGGCCACTAAAAACAACAGCATTGACGAACGATTAGAGGCTTTAGGAATTTTAATGTCCTATAATCAAGAAATAGGGAAAAATAAATATGCGGCACAATATGCATTTTTAAACGATAGTATTACAACATTACGGAATCGGGTAAAAAACCAATATGCTAAAATCAAATACGATTCAAGAAAAGAAAAAGAAGAAAACCTAGTTTTAAAAACGCAAAAAGCAGAGGCAGGTCTTCAATTGGAAAAACAAAAAAACCAGAAGAATATTTTTCTTTTCGGATTTATTCTATTGGTAGCAGGAATTGCTTACATCATTAATTATTTTAGGAACAAAAACAAACGGGAGCGAATAGAAGTACAATACAAAACCGAAACAACCATTTCAAAAAAACTTCACGATGAATTGGCGAATGATGTATTTCATACGATGACTTTTGCCGAAACACAAGATTTACAAAATCCAGAAAAAAGAGAAATCCTTTTAGGCAATCTAGATAAGATTTATTCCCGCACCCGAAATATTTCAGGAGAAAACAGTGTTGTTGACACCGGAGAAAAATTTGAAGCTCATTTAAAAGAAATGATTTCCAGTTATAAAAGCAATCAGGTAAATATTATCATCCGAGATAATAAAGACATTGATTGGTTAACAGTGGCACCTGAAAAGAAAATTGCGGTTCACAGAATAGTACAGGAACTATTAGTCAACATGAAAAAGCACAGTCAATGCAATTTAACGGTTATTAGCTTTGTACAAAAAGAAAAGCAAATTGAAATACACTATTCTGATAATGGTAAAGGCATTGAGAAAGTCAATTTAAAAAATGGCCTTCAGAATATGGAAAACCGTATTCATGGCATAAAAGGAACTATTACTTTTGACTCAGAAGTTGGCAAAGGGTTTAAAGTAAAAATTTCATTTCCAAAATAGTTTTGAATATGTTTAAAAAAGTTTTAGTAGTTGACGATATCGACTTTAATGATATTGCAGCGATTCAGGTGCTCAAAGAACTTGAAGTCCCGGAAATAGAATATGTAAAATATTGTGATGAAGCTTTGCTAAAAATTAAGAGAGCTCATACAGACAGCCTTCCTTATCAATTGTTAATTACTGACTTGTCTTTTAAACCCGATCATCGGGAAGACAAACTTAAATCGGGAGAAGAATTGATTGAAGTAGTGAAACAATTGTATCCTGATATGAAAGTCATTGCTTTTTCTATTGAAGATAAACCCTATCGTATTAAATCGCTATTTGATAAATATGATATTGATGGATTTGTGATGAAAGGAAGAAAGAGCATGTCTGATTTGAAAAAAGCCATCCAAAGCTCTTATGATAATGATAAAAAATTCCTGTCGGCTGAATTGGATTATGTGCTTCAGGACAAAACCAATAACGAGATTGATGATTTTGATATCTTAATTATTAAACATTTATCTCAAGGCATCCAGCAAGAAAATATGGGAGACAATTTTAAGGAATTGGGTATCACTCCCAATAGTAAAAGCACCATTGAAAAACGAATAGCAAAACTCAGAGACTATTTTAAAGCGAACAATGCGATTCATCTGGTCGCTATTGCGAAAGATATGGGGATCGTTTAAACCTCTTCTTAACACCCACTCGGGTGTTTTTTTATGTCTTCTTTTTAAAATAATTATCGCTTTACGGGAAACCGTAAAGAATTGATTTTTATTGGGTTTAAGTTTGGGGTATTAATTATTTAAAAATAAAAAAAATGGCACTAAATAGTATTACAGATGGTATTCCTTCCGATTTAGCAATGCAACTAACATCGAATGAGAAAGTATATTATTTCTCATTTATTTCTACAACAGGCGGTTGTTTTGGTAGTGGAAAGAAAGACAATTATTGGATTGGCTTAACAGATAAAAGGGTTTTATATAAAACAAAAGTAATGGAGGGGAAGGTTTTTGTTGAAAAAGACGGGATTTTACCTTTTGAAAAAATCTCTTTTCTTGAAGTTTCTGAATTGCAAACAACAGGAGGATGTAGTAACACGAAAGGATTTCAACTTAGAATTAGTACTTCTGGCGGAGCATTGATAATTCCGATACCTACAAAAGAAAAAGGATACGAGATAAGAAGAATTTACACAGAACTAAATGAAAGCTAAGAATCTTACTTATCTGCTCAATCAGGTTTCAATCTTTTTTATTCTTATTTATAAGAAAACAAAAAGAAGGAAATATGATAAGTGCCTGCATTTTCCTTCATGCTCTACATATGGGATATTGGCATTTCAGAAGTATAATTTTTTTAAAGCTACTGTTAAAACAGTTCTGAGAATTAGAGATTGCAATCCATTTTCTAGCAGAGAATACATTGATTACCCTTAAGAATTATAATGTTTTGAAGTGTTTAAAAAGTATTTTAAAATCCACTCAAAAGCCAGAGTGTGAATTGGCTAATAAATAAATTATATAAAATGTCTGATGATTTAAGTAAAAAACGTCCACAAGATGCTTCCAAAGTAAATGTCAATGAAAGTTGGGAAGTTAAATATTGGTGTGACAAATGGAATGTGACAGAAAAACAGCTTAAAGATGCTGTAAAAGCTGTTGGTGTTTTAGCTACTGATGTGGCAAAACACTTAAGCAAGTAAATTTAAGAGAAGCTGTTGATAGCAGCTTCTTTTTCTAACATCAGTTCAGATTGGATTGATTAATCTTGAACTAAATGAATCAAATATAAAAGACCTTTAAGAGTGTCTGAAAATGTAATTTAAAATAAATAGAGATGAATAAAAATGTAAAAGGAATTATCAGTTTGATTTTTGCGATAGGGTTATTGTATTTTTTCTTTGGTGGAGGCTTAGAAAAGCAGGCTGCAAATGAAATGGAAAAAATAGTGAACCAAGTTGCTTTGGATAGTGAAAAACAATATGAAATAGCAAAAAATAGCGGAAATGCAATGGATGCATATGTGCATGCGGGACTTGTTGCTGCAGCTTATTTACAAGCTAAAGATGAAGTAAATTATAAAAAATGGAAAGACATCGAAAATGAAGAAGTAAAGAATGCTGGGATGCCTGTGAATTAATATTGACAAATTAAAACTAAAATCATGAAGTATTACGTAAACAAAAATGCACAGTCTAATGGAGATCATGAAGTGCATACCGAAGATTGTCGATATCTTCCAAATTCTGAGAACAGAAAATTTCTAGGAGAGTTTTCAAACTGTAAAGACGCTGTTACAGAAGCAAAGAAAACATATTCTAAATCCAATGGTTGCTATTATTGTTGTAGTAGCTGCCATACTAGTTAATAGAATGCAGGTATAAATACTTGGTTTTAAAGTGTTGGTTGTTACTAAATTTAAAAAAAAATTAAAACTAAACTATTATGATAAAAACCACTATTCTCTTTTGCTTATTTATTTTTGCTTCCTATGGTCAGGATGCTAGACTATCAAGCGCTTCCGAATTTATAAATCATTCCACATATGTTCAGATAAATTTGGATGAAAATGAAAAAGCTGTATTTAAGTCTGGTCTTGGAGAGACTGTCGAATTTTATCCTGCCGAGATTATCGATTTAAAGAAAGAAACTAAATCCTTAGGTCTTGCAGTCGAATCAACTTTTATTACGGGACAAGTTGGTATGAAAACGACTTCGGTAAAAGAAACAGCATGGATTGGTATTGAAGAGGTTGATGATTTAATTATTTGGTTCGATACCTATATTGTTCCTAATTTAGATGCGTCAGCAGGAAAGAAAAAAACAGTAAAATATGTTTTTAATTGTAAAGAAGTAATGCTAAAATTCGAGATTTATAATAACACTCAGATTTTTTCTGTTATTTTGAATAATTCATTCTTTAAGGATAAATATTTTTGGACAGAATCTAAAGTTAGAGATATTCCTAATGTCATAAATATACTTAAAAAACTGAAATCTAAAAAAGCATAAGATTAATCATAAAAAAGCAGTTTAATTAACTAGTTTTTTATTTATGTATAATCTTCTTTACGGTTTCCCATACCCAAATCTTCCCAAACACACTTACTTTTGAAAAAAAGAAATGTTATGAAGAGAAAAATACTTTTAGCAATAGTCTTAGTGCTATCAAGCTGTAAAAAAGAAGAGCCAAAACAGCAAATGCAACCCTTCTATAAAAAAGCGATAACACCGGATGACGTAAAATCCATCACACCCGAGGAAGCCAAAACCTTTCATAAAGACACAGAATATCAATACGAGTACCGTACCGGAACATCCGGAAATTATGAATACAATTATGATGCTAATGGTTATGATGAAGAAGGAAATGAAGTCACTGCCAAGATTAACGTAGAAGGGAAATACGGAGCTGGAATAATTGTAAAAGCTGATGGAGAAGAAGTCGATGTTCAAGTCGAATGGAGTGGTCATGGCAAACTAAAAGCTGTTGATAATGATGGGAATCAATATGAATTAGAAGTCGATTAAAGCACTATCTTTAAATAACAAATAAAAACACAAATGAAACTCCTTGTTTTAATATTCTTATTTACATTGACTTCTTTCCAGAGTATGGAAACCCAAGTGTATTTGTGCGGTACGACAGGAGGAAAAAAATACCATTACAAAGAAAATTGCCGAGGACTCAATGCTTGCAAACACGAGATTGTAAAAGTGAGTCTGAAAGAAGCTCAGGAATATGGGCTTACACTTTGTGGTTGGGAAGACTGATAATGCGAATTGCAATCTCTATATTTGAGAATTAATCCTGCCCGATGAGAAATAAACTTTGTCTGTTCCTTTTTCTTCTTTCTTCAGTATTTTATGGCCAAATCAAAGTTTGTTCCTGGAATGTTGAAAATTTAGGGCATTCCAAATCAGATTCGACATTGGTTTTTATTGCCAATATACTTAAAGAGTATGATGTTGTGGCTTTGCAGGAAGTAGTTGCGGGCTATGGTGGTGCTCAGGCGGTTGCAAAATTGGCTGATGAACTCAACCGCAAAGGATCAAAATGGGATTACATCGTTAGTGACCCAACTAGCGGAAACTCATACAAAACCGAACGGTATGCTTTTCTTTGGAAAACGAGTAAACTCAAACTGAAAGGAAATGCCTGGCTCGAGCAAAAATACAATTTGGAAATAGACCGAGAGCCTTATTTTGCAACATTCGAACAGAATAAAAAGTCATTTACTTTAGTTACTTTTCACGCCATCACAAAAAGCAAACAGCCCGAAACTGAAATTAAGTATTTTAAATTTCTGCCCAATGAATACCCAAATTTGAATTTAATTTTTGCAGGAGATTTTAATTGTCCACAATCTCATACTGTGTTTAATCCTTTAAAAGGAATGGGGTACAAGTCCGTTTTTGAAAGCCAGAAAACATCATTGAAAAAAGAATGCCGTAATGGAGAGTGCTTAGCTTCAGAGTTTGATAATATTTGGTATAATGATACCAAAATCGAAGTAAGAAACAGTGAAGCTATTCTCTTTTATAACTCGTTTGTAACGTTGGAGTCAGCTAGAGAAATTTCAGATCATATTCCTATAACTGCTGAGGTTTATTTTAAATAAAAAAGACTTTCCTTACGGAAAGTCTTTAGTGTATTTATGTATTTAAGAGATTAATCTTCAGCAGCTTCGCCTGATTTTCTGTAGATATAATTTCCGTAAATGTGACGTTTTGCAAAACGGTTTGGAGAGTCAGCATTGACCATTTTTACATAGATGTTTTTTGGAACACCAATGTATTCGTACTCCATTCCATTGAAATATTTTACAAACAGAGTTTGTTTTTCCAAATGGAAATCATGAATATTAGAATTGGTAATGGTATCTGTGTATTCAGGAAGGTTTTTTTCAACAGTTTCAGTAGCGATACTTACTAAAAAGTGGTATGCGCCAATGATTTGCTTGCTTTTTTCTTCTGCTGCCAATTTACCTGCTTCATCATTTACAAATTTATCAGGATGCGAATCCTTCATGCTGTTTCTGTAAATGGTTTTTAATTCTTTTAAAGTAACATTTTTGTCTACTTCAAGCAATTTTCTGTATTCAATAACTCTTTTCATGTGCTAATTTTTATAAAAAATCACTGTTTATCAGTGGTTTAAGAAAAAAAGGATGCTTTATTTTTTCCGGTGCAAAGGTACACATATTTTAAGAATACACACTATTTTAAATTATTTTTAAGAATCAACTGCTTTTCTGAGATTATTAGTAGCTGTTTTTGTGGTTTTTTAATTACAAAACGCCTTGGAGAAGATGTGATTCTAATTGAATTTTTATAATAATAAGAGGTAAACGACGAATCCTTGGTAGTAATAAAAGAAAAAACCATTCATTTCTGAATGGTTTTTTAGTAGCGGGAACAGGACTCGAACCTGTGACCTTCGGGTTATGAGCCCGACGAGCTGCCTACTGCTCTA
>JASLID010000167.1 GCA_030153045.1 Flavobacterium sp. | reverse complement strand
TCCGCTGCGGCCTGCAGCTGGTTGTCCGTGTCGCGCCCGCGCTGCACGTTCTCGGCAGCCCTGAGGGCGCGCCGCGCTTCGTCCTTGTCCCACGCCACCTGGACCTCGTTGCGGCCCCGCTTCGCGCCCTGCAGGTCTCCGGCGATGAAGGCACCGCCGACGGCCAGCACCGCGGCCAGGATCAGCCAGGGGTTCGGGAGGCCGATCACAGCAGCAGCCCCGCCAGCTTGTCGCGGATCGCCTTGACCTCGCGCAGGCCCAAGGTGCCACCGTTGACCCGCTTGCGGATCGACGTCACCTCGCCCAGCATCGAGTCGGGGATGCGGTCTTCCCACCACGCGATGCAGATTTCCAGCGAGTAGTGGGGTTGCGCCGCGAGGTCCGGGACGCCCACGAGGTCCTGCCCCACGAGGTCGCTGAGCGCGGCGTAGTTGGCGCGCCCGGTGACCTGGATGGGGCCGCGACCGCGGTACGTCCAACCGTCATCGGGCAGCACGTTCCCCAAGCGCCCGCCGTAGACCTTGTTGGCGAGCTCCCGGGGCTTGTAGGCGTAGGGGATCGCGGAGCCGACGTCCGGGAACCTCGACGGCCACACCTCGCAAAGGCGCGCGGCCGAATAGTTGAGGTTCTCCTCCATGCGCTCCAGCATCCCACTCTCGTGCAGGATGTTGGGGAGGAACTCGACGAGGTCAGCCTCGTCCTTACTGAACGTGTCTTCGCGCACCTCGTGCGCGAAGATCGGCGCCCACTTCTTCGCGGTCGCCTTCGCGACTCCGCACGTGAGCAGGATCGTCTCCCACTCCGCGGCTGGCATCTGCATCATGTCGCGTCCCCCGTCACTTGTTGACCATGTTGAAGTAGAGCGTCTGCTGCTCCTCGCGCCCCTGCGTCGTCCGCCAGGAACACTGCGCCCACTCCATGGCTTCCTCGAGCGGGTCGATGACGCCCCCGCCGAGCTTGACCATCGCTACGCGCCCGGCGTCGATGACACCTTGCGCCAGGATGATAAGGCCGTCGCTGACCTGCCACATCGGCGCATAGGTCGCGTCGATCAGGTCGCCCGGCACGAGCCAGCGGTACATGCGCACGCCGTAGTCGAGTTTTGCGAACGGGTCCTTGTCGATGACGTAGAGCCCATTGATGAGTCTGAATCCTGCCATTGCTGCCCCTAGGTCGGTGGGATGTATCGGTCCTCGAAGGCGAGGTCCAGGAATCGGTTTTCCGGCGCGAGGTCCAGGAATCGGTCCTCGGCCGGCAGCTGCAGCACGCGCTCGGACAGCCCGAAGACGAAGTGCTGGAAGTCCAGCGCGACGTCTAGCGCGGTGACCCCGTAGAAGCCGGCGTCGACGCTGGCCGCGTAAGGGACGCCCCCTGCAGACACCCCGGACGGGGCGACCCCGTACTCGGCCGGGCTGACCGGGAGTTGCCTGGCCACCGACACCCCGGCGGGGCTCGCGGAGACCGAGTAGCCTGCTGGCGCGGTGCTCGCCGACAGCGCCTTGGTCATCCCGGCCGGGGCTGCCGTCACGGAATAGGCCGCCGGGGCGGCCAGGAGGGCGCGTGCCGCGCTGATCTGCGCGGGCGAGGGGGTGACGAGGTACTGGGCCGCTGAGGCCGCCACGGACCGCGCAACCTGCAGGGTCACTGGCGCTGCCGTGATGGCGTAAACCGCCGGGTCAGCAGTGACGCCCCCGGCTGTCGCGTAGAGCAGCGCGACGTCTACCGCCGTGATGGCGTAGGAAGCGGGCGCGGCAGTGATGCCCCGGCCGAGCAGTCCAGAGACAGCCGCGGCTGTCAGCGCGTAGCTCGCAGCCGCAGCATTCAGGCCGGTGCCCCGCGATGCCTGCACCGCGGCTGCCGTCAGCAGGTACGCGGCTGCCGCTGCATTCGCCGGCCGGTCCGCTGCGCCGCCCACCCCGGATGGGGTCAGCCCGTAGGTTGCGGCGGCGGCGCCGAGCTGCAGCGCCAGCGCGCCCTGCACCGGCGCTGCCGTCAGCGCGTAAGTTGCCGCGGATGCGCCGACATTCGAGGCTCGCGAGAACGAGACGTCTTGGGCCGTCAGTGCGTAGCTCGACGGCGCCGCTGTCAGCCCCCTCCCAACCGGGGCGCTCGCCGGCGCCGCTGTGATAGCGTAGGACGCAGCTGCTGCGCTGGCAGCGCGCTCGACTGATGCCTGTACGGCCTGAGCCGAAAGGACATAGCTGCCAGGAGCGGCGGACAGCTGGTACGCGATGCCGCCCGCCGGTGCGATCCTGCCGACTACGAGGCCGAAGGGTCCTGCTGCGTAAGTGGCGCCCAGGCCGGGCAGCGTGGCAGGGCCCGTGCCGGACGTGTTCCAGCCACCAGGCAGTAGGCGGATGGTCGCCGCATTGATCGTGACGTTGGAGAAAGTCCCGGTGGAGTTGAGCTGCACCGTGACAGTCATCGTCTGGCCGGCAGAGGCCGCCGCGTACCGCACGACTGCGAATGCGTCCGCTGAAGTGCTCGGCGGCGCCACCGGCAACGACGCATCAGTGATCGGCAGCGCGCTGCCGTCGCTCAGGCTCACCGTCACCTTGACGGCAACGGCGAAGTAGCCGAAATAAATGCGAACCTCGCGCGGGGCCGTGTCTGCAGGCAGCGTCAGCGAGTAGCCGTCATCGAGGACGCCGTTGAAGACGTAGATGCCGTTGGTAGATGAGACCGTGCCGTAAGGAGCTGCGCCGTCAGTCCAGTTTATCGTGCGCGGGTCATTGGTGTACCCAGCCCATGATATGCCGCCGCCCCCCACCAGGGAAGCCGCCGGGATGATGGAGCCGCCGCCGTTTTTGCGCCGGGTCGGGGTCGCCGAAGTGTCGGTGTTCCACCACGCCGCCCAGTCATCGGCGCCCAGCGAAGTCAAGTTGACGGCCGCATTCGAGCTGGTCGTGGCAAGGGTCAGTGCGGCCACATCAGCCTCCTATCAGTTGTCGCTCTGGCAGCTGTGCGCCATCAGCTCGAAGGCGGTCGTGGTGGCGGTCGTGTTGGCCGTGCCGTTGGACATCGCCAGCTCCTGGCCCATCATGACAGTGGCCGTCGGCAGGTTGGTGACGGTGGAGCCGCTGACGATGAGCGTTCCCGTGTTTATCTCCTGCAGGCGGTAGCCGATGCTGGTTCCGCCGGGCGGGCA
>JASLID010000057.1 GCA_030153045.1 Flavobacterium sp. | reverse complement strand
CCCCTTTATCCGTACTCTTATACAATTTTGCTGCATCCGACACGTACATGATATTGTTATTAGATGGATCAACAATTACATTCTCTACATTACTGCCGAATGTGGTTGTGCTTCCAACCCAAGAGGTTCCGTTAAGTCTGTAAACTTTTGTGTAGCCTCCAAAAACTTCTCCTGCCGAGTTAATTGCCAATGGCGTTACCCAGTTTCCTGTGGCCGGTCCCGCTACTGTAGACGTTAAGCTGTTTCCTCCATTGGTAGTAATATATAAATTTCCTCCGGACTGAATAAATCCATAATATTTACTACTGTTGTTTGGATCTACCCCAGTGTCCATTCCATCGGCACCATAATAGTTTTTCCACTGATTTCCGCTATAGGCATAACCTCCATTATCTTGTAATCCTCCGACCATATTCCCAGACGATTGTTTAGAAACTGCTATTTTATAAAACTGACCTATTTGCAATCCTGTGGTTAAATTGGAAAAATTAGTTCCGTTATCAGCTGACACATAAATACCACCATCACTTCCGCAATATAATTTATCACCATAATATCTTAAGAAATGAATATCAGCATGTGTATAGGCTGCAGCAGAGGGAGAGCTCCAACTGTTCACTTTGGTAAATGAAGTTCCTCCGTTTGAACTTTTCCATACATTCAGACATCCTGTGAATACTACTTCTGCATTCGTTCTCGATACTGCCAAAGCCATGTCATACCATGCTTGAGTAGACTCGAAGACATCTGATGTAGAACTTGTTTTTGTAAATGAAGTTCCGCTATTTGTTGAACGATATAATCCTTGGAAAGCATTTCCCGTTGTTGCACTCAACACATATACATAAGCCGAATTTGCGGGTGTAACATCTATTGCTAGTCGACCAGAACTAGCCGGTAAACCAGATGTTATCGTGGTAAAGGTAGAGCCTCCATCAGTAGATTTATGAAATGATGTTGTTGTTACTGCATATATAGTGTTAGGATCTCCTGGTTTTAATTTAATATCTTTAATATTACCGCTTAAAACTTGTGTCCAAGTAGCTCCTGCATCAGATGTTTTATAAACACCTACACTTGTTGCTACCCATAATATGTTTGAATTTGTTGGGTGAATAAAAATATCTGATGCTCTAGTTGAAGTGTTTGCAAAAGATAATCCTGTGGTATTCCATGTAGCGCCGCCATCTGTTGATTTTAAGACTCCAATAGAATAAGTATCTCCTGCGTCTTTATCGCCGGTTACGATATAAACAGTGTTGGAATTAGCAGGGTCTGTTACAATACCTGACACACCTATTTGCGGTAAATCATCAGATAGAGGAGTCCAACTGGTTCCTGCATTCGTTGATTTCCAGATTCCTCCTGCTGGAGTTCCCACATAAATTATGCTAGAGTTATTAGGATCTACATAAACCACATTAACTCTTCCTTGACCAGCAGACCATGAGCCAGTTACTAAATGAGAAAATGGCCCAACTGGCTGCCAATTAGCAACTTTTGCAGTTGAAGCTGTATTTATAGAAGTCTTTGCTTGTTTTTTACTATTCCAAGCTGCCCATGTTTCTGAAGGTGTAATAAATGTTCCATCAGGGTGTGCATTGTTTCTCCAGTGATACTCCCAACGCATAAATGGCTTATATCCAGACCCTCTCTTGTTCTTATCGTGGCTTGGATTTGACCAATACGTTTCGAAAGAAGATACCATTTGGTCAATTGTAAGTTGCTGTGTTTTCGATTTTGCTGTAGCTTCCGCCATCCAAGGAGCATCTGAATTAAATTGCGCACTCATACTGGAGGGCAGAAAAATTGTTAGACCTATTGCCAGTAGGAAGGTGGTTTTTTTAAATAGTTTGTTTTTCATAGTTTTTTGGTTTTTAAATTTTCGAGTTAAATATATAAAAAATTATAAATCAGACAATTAATATATTTAAAGTAAGCTTTTTTTTATTAACAATTTGTTAAACAAGAAAAGAGGCCTCAATAAAGAGGCCTCTTTTAAGGTCTGAATCAGGTTTTTATTTTTTGACAAATTTCTTTGTTAACGTTTTTTGTCCGTCGTTGATTTCAAAAATGTATAATCCAGATTGGATGTCTGAAACATTGATTTGATTTTCGTTCAGTTTTCCGGATTTAACTTTTTGTCCTAATAAGTTGAAAATTTGGAACGATACATTTCTATTATCTAAAACTGAGATATTCAACGTGTTTTCAACTGGGTTCGGATACATTGAAAAATCGAAAATATTTCCTTCATTTCCAATCTCATTAGCAGCAATTCCTGCAACAGGAGTACCACCAATATTTACAGTATAATCTTCCACTTCTCCGTAAGCAAAAGTTTCACAAGCCGTTTGAGCTGCATTGTATTTCATTGAAACTCTCATTCTTGTTGTTCCAGGCAAAGCTGTCGTTGGTACAGTTACTGTTCCTGTTAAGTTTGCACTGCTTGAAGACGATCCTGATTCTACTTTTTCTGTAGTTTCAAATGTACCGTTTTTGTTAAAATCGATCCATATTGCCCAATATTCTGTGTAAGCAGCCCCTGTAAATCCGGCGCTAACAATAAGTGGGTTCGCACCGTAAGAAAGGTTTCCTACTAAGTTAGTGAAATTACCGTATCCTCCATTGGCTCCAGTAACATTAGAAATTCCTCCTATTGATACATAATCAATAAACTCATCAGCAACACTGTTCCCTTTTGAAGCACAATAAGTAATTGAGGTAGATGAAGTCGTTACATTAACCACATTGCTTGATGCAGAGATGTTTCCTGCAGCATCTTTCGCTTTTACAGAAAAAGTATATGCTGTTGCAGCGGTTAATCCTGTAGCTGTATAGCTTGTCCCTGTTACAGTCGTTAACAAAGTAGTTCCTCTGTAAACATCGTACCCTGTAACACCAACGTTGTCAGTTGAAGCTGTCCAAGTTAAGTTTGTTGATGTTGAAGTCGTACCTGAAGCCGCTAAATTTGTTGGTGTTGATGGTGCAACTGTGTCAGCTACTGGAGCTAATGTAGTTACATTTACCACATTACTTGCAGCTGAAATGTTTCCTGCAGCGTCTTTCGCTTTTACAGAAAAAGTATAAGCAGTTGAAGCGGTTAATCCTGTAGCTGTATAGCTTGTTCCTGTTACAGTCGTTACTAAAGTAGCTCCTCTGTAAACATCGTATCCAGTTACTCCAACATTGTCAGTAGAAGCTGTCCAAGTTAAGTTTGTTGTTGTTTGAGTTGTTCCAGAAGCCGATAAGCTTGATGGTGCTGATGGTGCAACTGTGTCAGAAGGACCAACATAAGCCGCTCCAACTCCTACAGCGTAAAAAGCATTTGTTGTAGCAATAACTTCAGCAGAACCCGCTCCGAATAAATCGATAGCAGATTGAATACCGTGTGTTCTTGCATTAGCATATGTTGAGTTAGCAGATAAATAAACTGTCTCTAAACGGTAAGCGATTTTCCATGCTTTCTCAATAGTAATTCCAGTTACATTGAATACACTCCCTATGTCATTTGTTCCAGATTTACCAACAGATAAAATATAGAACCAATGGTTTAATACTCCTGAATTGGTATGAACTCCGCAGTAATCATTACTATTTGTTGGTGTTCCGCAGTTTACATTTTTCCAATAAGTTCCTCCGTAAGTATCCGGCTGACTTTTTGAATTTGGATTAGAGAAAGAACGGATTGGTCCACCAATATCTTCTGCCAGTACCCAAGTTTGTTTAGTAGGGTCAGCAAAGTATTCAACACAAGCTGCCCAAATATCTGAAAACCCTTCATTCATGGCTCCTGATTCTCTTTGGTATGCCAAGTTTGCTGAGTAAGTACAAATTGCATGTCCAATTTCATGTGCTGCCACATCAATAGATGTTAATGGCTGTAGCGACGTACCGTCTCCATAAGTCATTCTTGAACCATCCCAGAATGCATTGTCCTGATTTGGGTATCCATACTCCACTAAGTCAAAATGCACATAGCTTTTAATTTTTGCTCCTGCATTATCATAACTATTTCTATTGAATGTTGTCTGGAAAAAATCATATGTTCTTTCTGCTGCCCAATGCGCATCTAACGCAGCATTGTCTTTAGCTGTATTGTTAAACTCAGCAGCAGTCCAGTTATTATCTACATCGGTAAAATCAACCGCAGTAGAATAATTAATACCCATTTTCATATTGTAAGTGTCAACACCTAATCCTCTTGAAGCATCTTTAAGTCTGTGACTACCACTTGTTAAAGTAGTTTCAATAGATCTTGTTCCACTGTAACGTGTTGCTGCATTTCCTGCAACCATCATTTCTATTGCTTCCTTTTCAGAAGAATGTGCGTGATTGTCAGCAGAGTGTGCATGCTCTCCAAGGTGTTTTATTGTTGCATTATAGAACAAGACTTCTCCTGTTTGAGCATCAACATACACATCACCTCTACTCACTGGGCTAGTAGCATAGATGTCAAATTTATAAGCTAATCTTACATCATCTGAAACTCTTGTTTTGCCTGATTCTGGCATTAATGGTAATAGAATCAATTCTCCTTGTGGTTTTTGATATCCAATTGCGGCTGCTTCGGCTTGGTTTTCCCATAAGTATTTTGAAGCTCCTATTTGGCGCATCGCTTTATTAAGCGCTTGTTCAGAAGAAATACCAGGCGCTGTATTTATTTGACCTATGTTATAAAATTCTCCACTCATGGATGCCATTTTTCCGTTTTTAGAATGCATCGTATAAGTAGCAAATTCAACTTTTATTCCTTGGTGAAATAATTGAAATTTTTCATGAGTAAAACCATCTCGGTCGGATTCAGTTTTAATTTTAGAAAAATTTTGATTTTGTTTTAGACCGAGTTGATCCTTGAATATTTTTTGAAAATCTGAACTCTTATAAGTTGATTTTTCGTTGAATGTAATTAAACTTGGTAAACCATTCTCATTGAGGTTTTTTTGTTTTACATTCTTATCCGTTTCCTGGGCGAAAGCAGATAAAGCAAATAAAGACAGCGTAAATGCCGAAGCAATACTGCCGAATTGTTTTTTCATAATAATAGGTTTTTGGTTGGTTAATTAATTGTTATTCTTTTGTTAAGCGATCAAATATAATTTATTGGCTCTTAATAAATTAACACAAAACGATCCTTAAGTTAACCATAAAATTACAATCTTTTGAAACCCGCAAAAAACCTAGTAGAGAGCAAAAAAAAAGCATCTTAAAAAAGATGCTTAATATATTTTGTAAGTGTATTTTTACATAATAATCATTTCTGGAATGTCTCCTTCGATGATTAAATTAGCTTCTGTTGCTTTGATAATATCATCTACTGAGACTCCAGGAGCTCTTTCGAGAAGTTTAAACCCTTTTGGTGTGATTTCTAAAACAGCCAATTCGGTAACGACTTTTTTCACACAAGCCACGCCTGTTAATGGCAAAGTACATTTTTTAAGAATTTTACTTTCTCCTGCTTTGTTCACATGCATCATAGCCACGATAATATTTTCGGCTGAAGCTACTAAATCCATAGCGCCACCCATTCCTTTGACCATTTTCCCTGGAATTTTCCAATTGGCAATATCACCGTTTTCAGAAACTTCCATGGCACCAAGAATGGTTAAATCTACTTTTTGTGCACGAATCATTCCGAAGCTAAAAGCGGAATCAAAGAAACTAGCTCCTGGCAATGTCGTAATGGTTTGTTTTCCTGCATTGATAATATCGGCATCTTCTTCTCCTTCAAAAGGGAAAGGTCCCATACCGAGAACACCGTTTTCAGATTGAAATTCGACCGAAATATCTTCACGAACATAATTAGCCACCAAGGTTGGAATTCCAATGCCTAAATTTACGAAATAATTATGCTGTACTTCTTGGGCAATTCTTTTTGCGATTTGATTTTTATCTAAAGCCATTGTGTTTGATTTGAAAATTTGATGATTTGAAAATTAACCTTTCTTTGAGGAAGATATAATTTTAGAAATAATCAAATTTATAGATTGTAATTTTTTAAATAATTCATCATCAGGGTTAGGATAGAATTCAGAATTCAAACAGAGTTCTAACCAATATTGTAATTCGTCTGTTTCTTTTGCAGAAATTTTAAATTTATGAATAAAATCTGCTTTACTTTCTGCATTCTGAGCTTCTCTAATATTTGCACCTATTGAAGTTCCACTTCTAAAAATTTGAGATGCCATTTCAAAACGATTTGTTTTTCTAATTTCTTCTGAATAACTGATTATTTCTAAAGCAAACTCGAATGTTAATTTTACAATTAAATTGTCTTTATCGTTTCTCATCTTCAAATTTTCAAATTAAAGAATCTTCAAATTATTTTTGTCTAACGGTTCTTTGCTCTATTCTTTTTTCAAACTTTTCTCCTTGGAAAATACGGTTGACCATAATTCCTGGAATGTGGATTTGGTTTGGATCTAATGTTCCAGCTGGAACCAACTCCTCTACCTCAGCAATAGTGATTTTAGCAGCACCTGCCATACAAGCATTAAAATTACGAGCTGTTCCTTTGAAAATTAAGTTCCCGGCTTCGTCGCCTTTCCATGCTTTTACAATAGAGAATTCGGCTTTGTATGCCAATTCCATGATGTGCATTTTTCCATTGAATTCACGAACTTCTTTGCCTTCAGCTACTTCTGTTCCGTAACCGGCTGGGGTAAAGAAGGCTGGAATTCCAGCTTGTGCGGCTCGGCATTTTTCGGCTAAAGTTCCTTGAGGTGTTAACTCGACTTCTAATTCTCCGGAAAGCATTTGGCGTTCGAATTCGGCGTTTTCGCCTACATAAGAAGAAATCATTTTTTTGATTTGGCGTTTTTGCAACAACAATCCCAAACCAAAATCATCGACACCGGCATTATTTGAAATACAGGTTAGGTTTGTAATGTCTTTATTGACTAATTCGGCAATGCTGTTTTCGGGAATGCCACAAAGACCAAAACCACCTAACATGATGGTTTGTCCGTCTTTAATATCGTGTAATGCTTCTTGAACATTACTTACTTTTTTGTTAATCATAGTTGTGTTTTTAGCCCCGATGGAAACGATATCCTTTTTTTGCCTTCTTTAGGCAAGAAAAGATAAAGTGTACAGCGGGAATAGCTTCTAAAAATTATATTCCAAATTCATCGGTATTTTGTTCTTCTTCCGGTTTTACGGCTGTTGAATCTTTTACAGTGGTATCTCGGACGACTCTTCTTTCGGCGGCGCAGTCTACTCTAATTGACATGCCTTCTGGTCGGTCGAATTTTTCTTTAGAGACATGCAAGTCGGGATCGGCGTAGCATTTTTTCATGAATAATCCCCAAATAGGCAATGCCATAGTGGCTCCCTGTCCGTTAGTGATGGTTCTGAAATGCGCCGAACGGTCTTCGTTTCCTACCCAAACTCCTGTGGCTAGATTAGGCACCATTCCTACAAACCAACCGTCTGATTGATTTTGTGTGGTTCCTGTTTTTCCAGCAATTGAATTTTCAAACATGTACGGATAACCTGTCCATCGTTTGTCTCCGGCTCCTCCTCCTTGTGTTCTTAGTCTTGACCCTGAACCTGATTCGGTTACACCTTCTAATAATTTGATGACGGCGTAGGCAATGTCTTTACTTAATACGTCACGTGATTCTAATTTTGGTTCGTAAATCACGTTTCCGTTTTTATCTTCAATTTTTGTAATCACTTGAGGTTTCATGTAAATTCCCTGATTGGCGAATGTACTGTAAGCTGCCACCATGTCTTTTACGGTAATGTCTACAGCTCCTAAAGCTATGGATGGTTGCGATGGGATTTCGGTATCGACACCTAATTTACGCACCAAACTGATTACTGCATCAGGTCCTGTTTTGTCGATTAATTTAGCCGAAACGGTATTAATCGAGTTCGCCAATGCTTTTTTAAGGGTAACCATTCCACGGTATTTTCCATCGGAATTTCGTGGTTCCCAATCTTCTGTTACGTTGTGTTTTCCTTTGTAAATTCTAAACGGTCCATCGATAATGGTATCGCAAGGTGACATGCCTAGTTGTTCGATAGCTGTAGCGTAGACAAACGGCTTGAATGTTGATCCAACTTGTCTTGCACCTAAGCCAACGTGATCGTATTGAAAATACCTATAATCGACACCACCAACCCATACTTTTACTTGTCCGGTTTGTGGTTCCATTGACATCATACCCGGTTGCAAGAAATGTTTGTAGTAACGGATGGAATCGTAGGGAGTCATCTCTACATCTTTGTCGCCTTCCCAACTGAAAACCGTCATTTTAGTTTTGATATAAAATGATTTTTTGATTTCGTCTTCGTCTTTTCCTTGATCTGCCATGATACGCCAACGCTCAGTATTTTTCATGGAACGCTCCATGATTTTATCGATTTCTGGCTGGGTAACATGAATGAATGGTGCTGTTTTATTTTGTTTGGCTTCTAGGAAAAACTCTTCTTGCAGATTTTTTAAATGTTCCGTTACTGATTCTTCAGCATACAATTGCATTCTGGAATCGATAGTGGTGTAAATTTTTAATCCGTCGGAATAAATGTTATAGTCAGACCCATCTTCTTTTTTGTTTTCTTTAGCCCAAGTTTTCATATACTCACGAAGATATTCGCGGAAATAAGTTGCTGTTCCTTCGTTGTATTTTTCAGGTGTAAAAGTCAGTTTGATTGGCTTTTTTTGATAATTTTCTTTTTCTGAAGTAGTTAGAAAATTATTTTTTTCCATTTGTTTTAAAACCACATTTCTACGATCGCGTACTTTTTCTTCACGACGTAATGGGTTAAATAACGATGGGTTTTTTAACATTCCTACCAACATGGCGCCTTCGTCGACGGTTAAATCTTTAGGCTCTTTGGCAAAATATACTTTAGATGCTGAACGAATACCAACGGCTGTGTTAATGAAATCGGCTTTGTTTAAGTACATAGCAATAATTTCATTTTTAGTGTATTGACGCTCCAATCGAATAGCAATAATCCATTCTTTGGCTTTTTGAACAATTCTAAAAGGAAGGAATCGTGATCCTTCACCATGAAATAACAATTTAGCCAATTGTTGTGTTAAGGTACTGGCTCCTCCACGGCTTCCAAGGCTTAATGAAGCACTTAATGTTCGTCTTCCGTCAATACCTGAATGTTCGTAAAAACGCTCGTCTTCGGTAGCCACCAAAGCATTAACTAAATGTTTGGGTAAATCTTCATATTTTATTGGGGTTCTGTTCTCGTTGAAGAATTTTCCAATCGTCACACCATCGGCAGAGATAATCTCGGTAGCTAAATTAGATTCTGGATTTTCTAACTCTGAAAAGGATGGCATGGAGCCAAAAAGCCCCCAAGAGGCAAATAGAAAAAATAATAATAATCCTCCAAAACAGATGAAGAAGTATTTCCAAAATTTCTTCACATAGTGTGAATAATCTGGCTTTTTAGTATTTAGTTTTTGTGCCATTTTATTTTTTTTCTAATGATTCTATTCTAAAACCTATTTCGGTAATTCCGTTTAATTTTTCAACCCCTTTTACTTTTCCGGTCTGGCGAACGGCTTGCTGGATGGAAACTTTGTATTTACCTTTTTCAGGAAAACTCACCTTTTCTTTATACCACAATTTACTTTCTTTGATGTCTGAAAATCCTTCACCCATCAAAGAACCATCGGGATTTGCCATTTGATATTCGAGGGTATCGACTTTTATTTTGCCTTTGGGTTGTTCCATTTTGACAATCAAAAACAAATTACTAAACTCGTAATCGTCGTTGTTTCGAACGTTGATAAACATATTGGCCGGTTTTTTTGAAACTTCTTCTTCAAAAGTAAACGTAACAATACTGTCTTTATGCCATCCGTCATTAATGGTTTTATATTCGTCGAAAATTCTATTTTCATCGCAGGATAGTAAAGTCGAAGCGATAAAAAATAGTGCCATACTATTTGTTAGGATCTTTCTTTTCATTTCTGATTTTTGGTCCGTTTGAATTGGGTTTGTTTTGGTTTGGATTTGGCTTCGGCTTCTGATTTTGGCCTTGAGGCTGTCCTTGTCCTTGCGGTTGAGGGCGGCGATTTTTATTTGGCTTATTTTTCTTTTTCGGCTGGTCAAAACGAGTCAAACTGTCTTGTCCCATAGCGTTTTGGAAAGTTTTCTCTACTTCTGGTTTTTCCACTTCAATAGCAAAATCTTCTAGCGCAGCCACTTTAATTTTCTGCTTGTTTTGCTCCATGATTTCTTTCACTTCAGCCACTTTTAGTATGTGCCATTGTGCAAAATTTCCAATGTAAGCAAACCACATTAATCCTTTAAAAATATCGATTTTTTGACAAATCGCATCCCCTTTTTCGGTTGACAATTTAGTTTCCATGTCTGGAATGTCTTTTAAAGCATCCATATAAGTGTCTAACTCATAGTTCAAACAACACTTCAATTTTCCGCATTGTCCGGCTAATTTTTGTGGATTCAATGACAATTGTTGGTAACGTGCCGCCGAAGTATTTACGCTTCTGAAATCCGTTAACCAAGTCGAACAACACAACTCTCTTCCGCAAGAACCAATTCCTCCCAAACGGGCTGCTTCCTGGCGGAAACCCACTTGTTTCATTTCGATTCTGGTACTGAAAGCGCTGGCAAATTCTTTGATTAATTGTCGGAAATCGACACGGTCATTTGCGGTGTAATAAAACGTTGCTTTAGACCCATCTCCCTGAAATTCGATGTCAGAAATTTTCATTTCCAACTGTAATCTGATAGCAATTTCACGTGCGCGAACCTTCATTGGTTCTTCTTTATCACGTGCCGTACTCCAGATATCGATGTCTTTTTGAGATGCTTTTCTGTATATTTTAGGCACTTCACCTTCGTGATTTACCGCTTTTTTCTTCATTTGTACTTTTACCAATTCGCCTGTTAAAGTAACAATTCCCACATCGTGACCCGGTGAAGCTTCAGTCGCTACTATGTCTCCAATGCTTAATGTTAATTTTTCTGCGTTACGGTAAAACTCTTTCCTTCCGTTTTTGAAACGCACTTCAACACAATCAAAAGGTGCTTGACCACCTGGTAAACTCATATTTGAAAGCCAATCGAAAACAGTTAATTTGTTGCAGCTATCGGTGCCGCAAGTCCCATTATTTTTACACCCCTTTGGTGCACCACCATCGGAAGTTGAACAACTTGTACATGCCATAATTTGAATATATATTGGTCATTCCGAATTTTATCGGAACTACTTTTAGTAATAACGTTCTTGAGTGTAAAGATAGTACTTTTTTGATTCAAGTTACAAAGGTTCAAAGTAGCAAAATGACAAAGTTTTTTAAAATAAAAAACCTGTTAAATTATAAACTTAACAGGTTAATAAATAGATTATTTTGATGTGTTTTACTCTAAAATCTTAAATAATTTATCCGACAATCGAACTCTAAACGGCACACTCAAAGTTACTTTATCTCCTTTGCTCGCCACCGAAGCTTTACTCCCGTTAACAAACATTTCTTGAATTGTAAGTTCTTCATTTCCTGTAGTTGGTCCTGAGATTATTACTTTATCACCAACTTTTAGCTCTTGATTTTCTATTAAGAATTGAGCTACTTGTGATTTTACATAATAATGTTCCGCATTGGCCACCAATACTTTTTTGATTTTGATTTTCTGACGAATGTCTTTTGGTTCAACTGCTTTGGCTAAACTCACGCCTGTCAGTTCTCCAGAATGTTTGAATTTTAGATTGTCTGATTTCCCTTTTCTGAAAATCATATTGCCGTTTTTAATACCGCGACGCAATTTTACTTGATCGACCAAAGGCATATGAATGATTTCCTGACATTCGGCCGAACAACAATTTTCCATCACCGATTTGCATTCATCACATTGGATAAACAACAAATGACAACCTTCGTTTTCACAATTCGTATGATTGTCGCAAGGTTTTCCACACTGATGACATTGCGAAACAATATCGTCTGTAATTCTTTCGCCCAGGCGATGATCGAAAACGAAGTTTTTTCCGATGAATTTACTTTCTAAGTTTTCTTCTTTGATTTGTTTGGCATAATTGATAATGCCACCTTCCAATTGGAATACGTTTTTAAAACCTTGATGTTTAAAATAAGCCGAAGCTTTCTCGCATCGGATTCCTCCAGTACAATACATGACTAGGTTTTTATCTTCTTTAAAATCTTTTAATTGTTCATTAATTATGGGTAGCGATTCACGGAAAGTTTCCACATCGGGTGTAATGGCACCTCTGAAATGTCCTATTTCACTTTCGTAATGATTTCTGAAATCGACCACAATGGTATTGGGATCTTCTAAAATTTGATTGAATTCTTTGGCTTTTAAATGCACTCCAATGTTCGTTACGTCAAAAGTATCATCATTCAATCCATCAGCAACAATCTTATCGCGAACTTTTACGGTTAACTTTAAAAAAGAATGATCGTCGTGTTCCACAGCTACATTCAAACGAATATTTTTCATGAAATCATAGGCTTCTAATGTTTCACGGAAAGCTTCAAAATTTTCGGCAGGAACACTCATTTGAGCATTAATTCCTTCGTGAGCAACATAAGTTCGGCCTAGTGCATCGAGTGCATTCCAAGCTAAAAATAATTCGTCGCGAAATTGTTGTGGATTTTCAATTTTGGCATACGCATAGAAAGACAAAGTCAGTCTTTGTTTTCCGGCTTGACTAATCAATTCGGCTCTTTCTTCTGCGCTTAAGGTGTTATACAGTTGCATGCTATAAACGTTTAAGTGAGAAATATTTGTGAACCCTAAATGGAAGGATTCGGGTGCAAATTTATAACAAATTAAATAATTTCAAACAATTTACCCGGCAAAGGTCGTGTCACACCTTTAAGTTCCATACTCAATAATAAGGATGATAATTTAAAAATGGGTAAATCACATTGCAACGCGATAATATCCATTTGTTCTTTTCCGTTCTTTTGGAGGAAATCGAAAATGATTTGTTCTTCGGGTTCTAGTGTAACAAACAATTGTTTTTGAACTGGTTTTTGGCTGTTGGGAGATTTCGAATCCATCTCAATATCCCAATTTAACATGTAAATCAAATCAGCTGCCGAAGTCAACACATGAGCGCGTTGGGTTTTGATGAGATTATTGCATCCTTGACTGTATTTGTCGGAAGTTCTTCCGGGAACGGCAAAAACATCGCGATTGTAATCGTTGGCCATGTTAGCTGTAATGAGTGAACCACCTTTATCGGCACTTTCAATGACAATAGTGGCTTCAGAAATTCCGGCTACAATTCTATTCCTTTTAATAAAATTTTCTCTGTCTGGATTGGATGAACTCCAAAAATCAGTCATAAAACCACCGATGGCTTCCATTTTCGACATGTACTTTTTATGTGATTTTGGGTAAATTTGGTTCAACCCATGTGCTAAAACGCCAATGGTTTGCAAATTGTTTTCCATGGCCGCTTGGTGCGCAACAATATCGACACCGTAAGCATAACCGCTGACAATAACAGGATCTAGTGGAGCCAAATCGGCTATTAATTTCTTGCAAAAATCGATTCCGTAAGGGGTAATTTGGCGTGTGCCCACAATACTAATGATTCGTTTTTGTTGGAGATTGATATTTCCTGCCGTGAATAATAAAATTGGACTGTCGATGCAATGTTTTAATCTATCGGGATACTTTTCATCCTTAAAAAAGGAAACATTAATGTTGTTATTTTGAATGTATTGGAGTTCTTTTTCAGCTTGACCGAAAATGGCTTTATCTTTTAAATTATGGAGCAACATTTTTCCAACTCCGTCAATTGCTGCTAGCTGAGAAGCTTTGGATTTAAAGATTCCTTCAGCTGAACCGCAATGATTCAATAATTTTTTGGCCATAATATCGCCAACTCCTTCTACTTTTTGTAAGGCTAATAAAAAATGTAATTCGTTTTCTGTCATGCAATTGTGTATTTTTGGCGTATATTTTTTCGAATAAAAAGCAAATTGTTAATAACATTTGTTGATAACATTTTGTTTATTCCTTGTATTCTTTAATTTTGTTTCTATGAATATCGAACACCACATTTCGCAATTATTGTATCGTTACCAGTGTGTAACCGTTCCTGGTTTTGGCGCTTTTTTATCTGAAACTGTTTCTGCAAAAATACAAGAAAGCAATCATACTTTTTATCCTCCAAAGAAAGAAATTTCTTTCAATTCTTACATCAAGAATAACGACGGATTATTAGCCAATCATATTGCTAAAACAGAAAAAACAAGTTATGATGTTGCTGTTTCTATGATTGAAAAAGAAGTGTCTGTTTGGAAGATGAAATTAGATAACAGAGATTTTTTAATTTTTAAAGGCATTGGTCTTTTGAAATTAAATCCTGAAAATAATATTGTTTTTGAAGCTTCAAGCCATGTGAATTATTTGACTGATTCTTTTGGATTGAGTTCTTTTGTATCGCCTTCTGTAAAAAGAGAAGAGTACAAAAAAATGGTTGAAGAATTGGAAGAAAAAGCACCAATTCAGTTTACACCCGAAAGAAG
The DNA here is from genome assembly GCA_030153045.1 of Flavobacterium sp. Taxonomy (GTDB): domain Bacteria; phylum Bacteroidota; class Bacteroidia; order Flavobacteriales; family Flavobacteriaceae; genus Flavobacterium. Next base: position 26,314 of record JASLID010000057.1, on the reverse strand, counting down.
AAATGCAAAATCGTACCTAAAATATGCAGCGGTATTAGTCATGTCGGTAGGCGTTAGTGGTTTTGGATATGGAACTTACATTACACAACAAGAAGAAGCTGAAACATTACTAGTTCATGCTGAAGTACAAAAAGAAGTGCAACACAAAATTCAGGAAGCGACTTTCTTTATCGATAATTCTATTAATCCAGCGGTTTTAAATACAAAAGAAAAGGTTTTACCATTTCATATTGTTGCAGGAGTTTTTAGAAGTGAGGCCAATGCCAAACATATCTATGATAAATTAGTTTCTGGTGGGTATAAAGCAAGAATGCTAGATAAAAACGAAGAAGGTTTAACCCCTGTTTTATATGGCAGCTTTGCAACTTATACAGAAGCGCAATACAAAATGACCCAAATTCAGAATTCAGAAAACCAAGAGGCTTGGTTGCTTATCAAAGAGTTGTAAGCAAACATCCTCAACGCTATATTAGCCACGAATTCTAGAATTTCATTAAATTCCGGAATTCGTGGCTTCTTTTTTTAAAAAAAATTATCCATTCGTTTTATCTTTGTAAAAAAAATCTCATGCAAGCAAAATTTCCTTCGGAATCATTGACTATTTTAACTGATCTGGTTTTGCCAAGCGAAACCAACCCTTTGAACAACTTATTTGGAGGTGAACTATTAGCCAGAATGGACCGTGCTGCCAGTATCGCTGCCAGACGTCATTCTCGCAGAATTACGGTAACCGCTTCTGTAAATCACGTGGCATTTAACAGAGCCATTCCTTTGGGAAGTGTAGTAACTGTTGAAGCAAAAGTTTCAAGAAGTTTTAAGTCGTCTATGGAAATTTATATTGATGTTTGGGTGGAAGACAGAGAATCAGGCAGTCGCACTAAAGCCAACGAAGCTATTTATACTTTTGTTGCCGTTGATGATACTGGTCGTCCGGTAGAGGTTCCAGCAATTGAACCACAAACCGAAGAAGAAAAATTAAGATACGATGCTGCTTTACGCAGAAAGCAATTGAGTTTGGTTCTTGCCGGAAAAATGAATCCACAAGACGCCACTGAATTGAAAGCATTGTTTATGCAATAATAAAAAAGGGAGCTAATTAAGCCCCCTTTTTTATTACATATTGGTAATCCAAGATTGTGGATTTAGTTTTGTTGTATTCTGGAAAATCAAGAATTTCAAAATGGCTTTTCCAGTAAAGTTGTTAAAGTGTATGGTCCCAATGGTTTGTTTGGTCGTTACTTTTTGTCCTTTAGCAATGTTTACACTTCCTAAGTTAGAATAAGTTGTAATATAATCTCCGTGACGAATTACCACTGTGGCTGTTCCGTTTGCGGCTTGTTGGACATCACTTACTTCACCATTAAAGACAGCTCTGGCTCTGGCTCCTTTTTCGGAAGAAATTTCAACACCACTGCTTTCTATCATAATCGACGGCTCTAATGGGTGCGGCTGGCGACCAAAACGCTTCGTTAAGGCTCCTTTTTCAACAGGCCAAGGTAAACGACCTCTGTTTGCTTTAAAATCATTGGCTAATTCTTTAGCTTCGGGAGTCAATACAAACGTTGTTGTATTTGTAGTATTACCTGCTTTCTTGTTAGATGCCGCGATGGCTTCTCTAATTAATCTGTCAATTTGTTTTTCGATTGCTCTAGATTCTTTTTGTTTTTTACGAATTTCGGCAATGATTTTGTTTTTGTCTTTTTTGATTGAATTTAAAAGACGTTGTTGTTCTTGTCTCTCTTTTTCAAGATCTTGTTTCTCTTTTAAACTTTCAGCTATAAGCTGTTCTTTTTCTTTTTTCTGAACAGAAAGTTTATTGTTGAATTTCTCTAATTCGATTGTTTTGGCTTTGATTTCTTCCCCTTGCATTCTTCTAAAATTAGAATATTGCTTCATATATTGCGCACGCTTGTAGGCTTGCAAGAAATTTTCTGAAGAGAGTAAAAACATGGCTTTACTTTGTTCAGATCGGCTTTTATAGGATTTAACAATCATTTCCGAATAATCTTCTTTTAAGATTTTCAAATCTTTTTTAAGTCCATTAACTTTTACTTGATTAATGTACATACTATTCCCTAAAACTTTCTTTTGCTTTTCGGTAGTATTAATCAATTTGACTTGTAACCCGATTTTTTGATTTTGCTGCGCTACTACTTTTACTACTGATTTTTCTTTCTTCTTTTCAGTTTGTAGTAAACGTTCTTGTTGGCGGATTTCTTCCTGAAGTCTTGCTTTTTGCTCTTCTAACTTACGTTGTCTGTCTTCTTCTTGTCCCCAAGAAACGGTTACAGAAAATAATAATAAAAAGTATAATATGTATTTTGACATCCTTTGTGTTTTGTCTATTTGATAATTATTTGTTCGTAACCACTTGGAACGCTATACGGAAAAGTTAAATCTTCGTTGAAAGTAGCACTTTTATATTCTATTCCTATTGAAGTGGTTTCATTGTCTTGTATTGCAAAAATAGCAAGTTCTAGCGGTAAAACACATTCTGAAAAGGATTTATAATTTGAATAATTTACTAACAGCTTTCTTGCAGGTTCAATTTGTTTGATTTCTTGTCGTTTTAACCAAAATGTGGTTGGTTGAAAAACGAAGGTTTTGATAAAATTAGCCTGAGAAGTATCATCAAGCTTGGGTGCGCTTTCTTCCATTGCAACATCGTATTTGCCTTCAGACAAATTATCCATAGCTTGGCCAATAAGCATGTTTTGTACTTTTTGAAAATCTAAATCGGTGCCCAACCATTCACTTAATGTTTTGTAATCGCCTTCGAAATATTTGCTTCCTAGTTTTTCATAATAGCGTACCTGTGTTGGAGTAATCATTGCTTTTGCCATTGTTATTCCTAACATTTTTACACTTACAAGAATGATTTCATCTTTTTTCATTCGGATGTCGGCAGACAATCCAAGCGATTGTTTAGGGTCGCTATAATCAACGTCAGCTTTTATGTAGGCAGTCTTAAAATTGCGGTTTACACTATTGTGATTGTTGGTAATGTTTGAAACTGTTTCTTTTGTGGCTGTAGCGGCAACGTCTGGAGGCGCAACTAATTTTTGTTTGGCTTTACAAGAAACCAATAAGACAATTAAGAGTAGTGGAAATATTTTGCGCATTCTTATTTTTTTGTTTTTAAATTTTTTATTCTTGCTGAAAATTCGTCACTCTTTTTGGTGTTTCCTAAAGCGGTAGCAACTTCAGCAAGTTGATTTAAAAAATCGATTTCTAAATCAATATTGTCTACTACATAATCTAGGCCAGACTCTAAAAATTCATTCGCTTTTTTAAAATTCTTCAATTTATTAGCTGCTTTCCCTGCAAAGAAATAATATTCAGGCTGATTAGGAAAGGTGTCAACTAATTCGCTACCTATTTTAAAGACGGCTTCATAATTGTTCTTTTCTTCATAAGAAGCCAATAAAAAAACATTGGTTTCAAGATCCGTATTATTAGTTGAAAACGTTTTTTCTAGGTTTTTAATCGCTAAGTCCCAATTCTTCTTTTTGTAATAAAACTTTCCAATTTCTTTATACACATCAAATTCTGGATCATTCTCAAAATAAGTAGTGGCTTTATTTAATTGAGGCTCGAAAGCTGGGTTTTTTAAGGCAAAAATCAGAAACTCATTGTACATTCTGTACTTGACTTTTTTATCTATTTTTTTTCCACCTAAAACTTTTTCTAAAGAGTTCACTGCTTCGTTTCCTTTGTTCTCGTTGATGTGATATTTGAATAGAAATACTTGAGCCCATTCGGAATTTGGAATGTTTTTTTCTAATTTCTCAGCAACCTTTCGTGCTTTTTCCTCTTGATTATTATCCGAATATTTATAAATAAGTGAAATGTAATTTTCTTCGACTAATGGCGATTTTTCTATAGCATCTTCAAGATCGCTTTTATTGGAGGAATTGTTTTGTGATTGCGAATTAATTTCGAGTCGGTAACGATCGCGCATTTCCGTTTTTCCAACGTTTTCATCCAACTCGTTAATTAAAACCAACGCTTTATCAAACTGTTGCGTGTACATGTAAAGTGACGCTAAATCTTCTTTAAAATTCTTGTCAAAAGGAATTATCTTTTGGATAATTGCTATGGCTTGATTGTAGTTTTTAGTTTCATAATAGACTTCATACAGATCGATTAAATACCATTTGTGAGTCGTATCCAATTGTGTCGCTTTTATAAAAGCATTTTCTGCCTTAATAAAGTCCTTTTGAAAAAAATAGTTTTTTCCCAACTCATGATAAATAACGGGATTTTCAGGTTGAATTTTTAAGCACTTTTCTAAAGAAATAATGGCTTTGTCATAATTTTCAATTCCTTTTTGCATTAAGGACTCATAGTATGACTCTTGAAATTCATCACTAACAAGGGCTATATCATCGGGTTCAGTTTGCGCCAAAAGCGAAGCCGAAATGAAAAACATTCCAACTACAAACCCTTTTATATTTGACCCTTTTTTTATCATCTTTTTTATTCTAAAATCGAGTAATCACCAATGCTTATACTTGTAAATTTACCATCGAATGTTGCGTGATTTCCTATCATCGCATTGTCTAGTTGAGCGTTTCTAATATGAGCGTGTGTTTGCACCAAACTGTTTTTAATCGTACTGTCAATAACGTGGGTTCCTCTTCCTAAAGATACATTTGGCCCTACCGTTGCATTAATTAAAATAACATCGTCAGCGATAAAACACGGTGGTATTATTGTTGAATTTTGCAATTTTGCATTAGCCGAAACCATGTTTTGTCCATCTTGATGTAAAAATCCTAACAATCTAGAATTGGTTTCCACGGTTACGTTTTTATTTCCGCAATCCATCCATTCGTCGACTTTACCTGGCACAAATTTCATGCCTTTTTGTTTCATGTTCTCTAAAGCGTCTGTTAGTTGGTATTCCCCTCCTTTTACAACGTTATTATCTAACAAGTATTGCAACTCGGAACGCAAGGTTTCGCCTGATTTAAAATAATAAATTCCGATAATGGCTAAATCTGAAACAAATTCCTTTGGCTTTTCAACGAAATCGACAATCTGGTTGTTCTCATTTAATTGTACCACACCAAAAGCACTTGGGTCTTCTACTTGTTTTACCCAAATAACACTGTCGGCAGTCGTATCTAAGGTGAAGTCGGCACGGAAAAGTGTATCGGCATAAGCCACTACGATTGGACCGGTCATGCTTTCTTTGGCACACATAATGGCGTGGGCAGTTCCTAAGGCTTCATTTTGATAACAAATAGTCCCTTTTGACCCTAATTTTTCGGCAATGGCAACTAAATCTTCTTCGACTTTTTTACCAAAATCTTTGTGAATGATAAAAGCAATTTCGTCAATTTTTTGATTGATGACTCCTGCAATATCTTCTACCAATCGATGAACGATTGGTTTTCCGGCAATAGGAATTAATGGTTTTGGAATGGTTAATGTATGTGGGCGAAGACGTGAGCCACGTCCAGCCATGGGAACTATTATTTTCATTTTATTTTATTTAACCGTAAAGTTTGCAATCGGTTTTACAAATTTTACGAAGTATTATTTGTTGATTTGATTTTCTGAAATCTTATTTTACTCCTGTACTTCCAAAACCGCCTTCGCCTCGAGACGTCTCAGATAATTCTTGTACTTCTTCCCATTCGGCACGTTCGTGTTTGGCTATGATTAACTGAGCAATACGTTCACCGTTTTCGACTACAAAAGCTTCATTGGATAAATTTACTAAAATTACACCAATTTCTCCGCGATAATCGGCATCGACTGTTCCGGGTGAGTTTAAAACGGTAATTCCTTTTTTGAACGCCAATCCGCTACGGGGACGTACTTGGGCTTCGAAACCTATGGGTAATTCTATGAACAGGCCAGTTTTTACTAAGGCTCTTTCTAGTGGTTGTAAGGTAATGGATTCTGTGAGGTTAGCTCGCAAGTCCATTCCAGCTGAAGCGATGGTTTCGTAATTGGGTAATTCGTGTTGGGATTTATTGATGATTTTTATTGTCATGTTTATTTTGTTTGTCGATTTTTAGCCCTGATAGAAGCGGCATCCTTTTGCTTTTTTCTTTAAAAAGCAAAAGATATAGCGGATAGCAGGAATAGCTTCAAAAATATTAATTTCTTTTTAAAATTCTGGCAAATAATTGCTTTTCGTTACGGTAGATGTAATATCCGAAAAACAGCAAGGCAATTATTCCGAAAATATAACTTTGACGTAGTGCTGGAATGTAAAAAGACAGCGTTGAAAGCACGATGGATACGCCTAAATAGCCTCCAATTTTATTGATTTCGTAAGGGATTGGGTATTCTTTTTGTCCGAGATAATACGATATGAGCATCATACTGCCATAAGCCACAAGGGTTGCTATTGCCGAACCATAATAACTCATGGTGGGAACCAACCAAAAGTTAAGTCCTAAGGTTAGTAAGGCGCCAAGAATTGAAATGATAGCGCCAACATGCGTTTTGTTAATGAGTTTGTACCAAACGGATAGGTTGGTGTAAATTCCCAAAAAGAAATTAGCTAAAATAATTAACGGCACCACTTTCATCGCATCCCAATAAGAAGCGTTAGGTACTAATAAAATTTTGAGAATGTCAATAAAAACAATCACAAACAATAGTATGAAAGATCCTGTGATAACAAAATATTTAGTAATGGTGGCGTAGGTTTGTGCGGCATTTTCTTGGTCGGCATGACTGAAAAAGAACGGTTCAATACCTAAAGTGTAAGCGGTTCTAAACAGTACCATAAACATCCCTAGTTTATAACAGGCGGAATAGGCTCCGATGTCATTTTTTGAGACGTGCAACCAATCTAAAAGGATTTTATCAAAATGTTCATTGATGGCAAACCCTATTCCGGCAACTAGGATAGGCAATCCGTACTGCAACATTTTTTTCCAAAGGGCTGTGTCGAAATGCCAATTGATTTTGAAATAATTGGGTGATAGCACTAAAAAAGTAAGCAAACTAGCGATTAGATTAGAAACAAAAATATAACCCACTTCGAAGTTTTCGAAATAGATAGTGCTCAAAGGATTACTTGTAGCGATTTTGGGTAAAACCAATAAAAAGAAAATATTCAATCCGAAATTGACGGCTACGTTTCCGATTTTTATGACTGCATATTGCATGGGCCTTTTTTCGGCTCTTATTTTAGAAAACGGAATAATTACCAGAGAGTCTAAAACCAAAATCCAAATGGTGTAGGTAATGTATTCGACTTTTACATTAATCCAGTTGGAGATGGTTTCTCTAAACAATAAGGACAATGCGAGAAAACCTATGGAAGTCCAAAAAATGGAAATGGTTGAAGTAGAAATTACGTTTTGCTTGTTTTCTTCGGTATTGTAAAAACGGAAAAAAGAGGTTTCCATTCCGTACGACAACACCACATTAAAAAAAACAAGATACGCAAAGATGATAGAAACATCAGCAAATTCAGTTTTGGGTAACGAATGCACGTATAATGGATTCAGCAAAAAGCTAATCATTCTTGGCAAAACTGTAGCCAATCCGTAGATTAATGTTTGTTTAAAAAGTGATTTATATAGACTCAATCGGGTTATTTTTTGCTACAGATTAACTCATATCAGACTTTAAAATCTCAAATGAATTAATTTGTGTTGGATTAAAAGACAAAAATAGTTAATTTCTTGGTCTTGCTGATGGATATTCTAGAGCAGCTTTCTCTTTAATATTTGTGATCTTATAATACTTTGTTTTGCCTTTTTGAGTGTATTCGAGGATAGCCTCATTCTCTTCAATTGTAAATGGTGGTTCTGTTGTACTTACTTGAGTTGGGCTATCGGTTTCTGGCTCGTCCCCTCTTTTCCAGTTTGCTAAACCTTTAAAATTAAACATATATTGGGTTTCTGAGACTTTATTTGCTTTGGAAACGCTCTTTCCGAAGTATAGCTGTTTTAAAACGATGCTTTCTGGTAGTGCCTTTTCAAACTCAATATTAAGACCTGTTCCTGATCCGCCGCCACGAACACCAGCCGTCCAGTGTTGGTAATAAACTTCATTTATGGTTATTGGGAAATTTTCCTGAAGATTACTGTTTAAAGCTTGTTTTGAACAGTTTTGCGCAAAAAAAATAGTGGTAAAAAATAGTAATATCGTTTTCATATGTCTTTTTAAGTTTACTCGTATTTACCGAATTTAATCTTTTCTAAATTAAAAAACGGAAAAAAGTAGCTTTTATTCTCCACACAAAAGCCGAATTCGCAAAATAGCGAACCATTTGCGAATTCAGTTTTAGACAATAATTAACATAAACCTTTTTTTTATGATTTATTACTGATAAAATATCACTTCATCTTCCTCAATTTCAGTTAATATGTATTGGCTATATATACCTTCATTGAAATACTCAAGTACTTCTTTATCACCACTAATTGGAGAAAGACGGAGGGTTTCGCTTTCATTAACTGGATTAATTACAACGTTCAAAAATCTAGCTAAATAAAGTGTTTCTTCTACTTGAGTAATGGGTTCTTTTTTCTCTCTAAAACTGACTTGTTCTAATACAATTTGTTTAGGAAGTGCTGTTTTGAATTTAATATAAAAGTCTACTCCTGACCCGCCACCTCGAACCCCAGAAGTCCAGCTTTGGAAATAAACCCTTTCAATTCCTACTGGGAATTCTTCTGAAACAAGCACTTGTCTTAAATCACCACTTTCTGTTAACATATTACTTTTTGACATCATGTCATTTTCAGGTTCTTCCACTGTACAACTTAGAGCACAAAAAACAAATGTTATAAATAATAGAATTGTTTTCATTTCATTTCTTTTTAAGTTAATTTCCAAAATCGAAAAACCCTTACAGGATGAAATTCGATTGACTGACCATTTTTGATAATGTTAAAAACGATACTTTTTTAAGTTTTTTGGAGTAAGCATCGGAACAACATTTTTCACATAAAAAAATTTACGCTTATGGATTATGAAGTTGTAATTAACTGAAAATTAGAAGTTTGCATAAAGTTAGTAAAAAAAATAAACAAAACAATTCTTTATAAAATATATTTATATAGAAAATAACGGCCGACTGCTTGTCGCATGTTTGAGTAGTTTTTGAATCAGGTTAACCCTTCTTCGTTTAAAATTTTTACAAAGTGAAACCCTTTAGGTCCATAGCCTTGATTGTAATAAAAACGATGAGCTGCGAAGTTTGTTGTATAAGCATCAAGAACAATATTGGTACAACCAATTTCTGTTGCTTTAATGTTGATATAATCTGTAATTAATTTACCTATTCCTTTAGACCGATGATCTGGATGTACGATGAAATTGTCTAATTCTATGTATTTCCCGCACCAAAGCTTTGTTCCTGTCCAAAATCCAGAAAGACCAACACAGACATCACCATCAAAAACCGCTACTTGTTTGTAATTGTGTGGAATCATATCCTGTAGGTAGGATTGGTATTTGTCTAAAGTGATTTTCGGGTACAAATGTTTCATGGTCTCAAATTGAGATGCCATTTCTTCAAGTGTGTTTAGTTCTTTGATTTCCAAAGGAGTTGAATTTTAATTTCTTTATAAAATTAATAAAAAAAGAGCTGACAATAATGCCAGCTCTTATTTATCTCTCGAATAAAAAATTCTTATCCTTTTCTAACGCTTCGCGTTTTAAAGATTTGAAAAACTATAGTTTTTCTTATCCTTTCAAGGCTTCTGCTCCACCAACAATCTCTAAGATCTCGTTAGTAATTGCAGCTTGACGTGCTTTGTTGTAAGTCAATTTCAATTGGTTTCTTAACTCCGTTGCGTTGTCTGTTGCTTTGTGCATTGCGGTCATACGCGCTCCGTGCTCTGAAGCAAATGAATCTCTAATCGATTTGTACAATTGGGTTTTTAATGATTTTGGAATCAAAGTCAACACAATTTCTTCTTTTGATGGTTCAAAAATGTAATCTCCAGTAGTTACTGGTTTATCCGATTTTATTGGAGCCAATGGTAAGAATTGTTCTGCTTTAATGATTTGAGTCGCTGCATTTTTGAATTGGTTGTAAACCACTTCAATTCTATCGTACTCACCAGAAACGAATTTCTCAGTCAATACTTCTGCAATAGCTGAAACGTTTTCAAAAGTCAAATTATCAAAAACCGAACTCTGGTTATCAATTACATTGTGCGTTTTCTTTAAAGCGTCGTTTCCTTTTTTACCAATAGCAAAAATGTCTACTTGTAGCCCTTGATATCTATCAGAAATAATTCTAGCTTCTTTAATTGCATTTGAATTAAAAGCACCAGCCAAACCTCTATTTGAAGTAATCAATACAATCAATACTTTTTTAACCTCACGTTGTGCAGTAAAGCTTCCGCCTACTTCACCTTCAAGAGTTGAAGAAAGGTTTTGTAATAATTCCGTTAATTTTTCGGCATAAGGGCGCATAGCTGTAATTGCATCTTGTGCTTTTTTCAGCTTTGCAGCAGAAACCATTTTCATTGCCGATGTGATTTGCATCGTTGATGAAACGGAAGTAATTCTATTACGGATTTCCTTTAAATTTGCCATTTGTTATGAGTATTAAGAGGTAAGTATTAAGTACAAAGCGAATACTTTGTACTCAATACGTACTGCTTTTTTTAGTTATATTTTGCTGAAACTTCTTTAGCTACTTTTTCGATAACGTCAGTAATGTTGTCATCTAATTTACCAGCTTTTAAAGCATCAAGTGTATCTCTGTGCTTGTTGTTTAAGAATTCTAAGAAATCTTTTTCAAATTCTTTCACTTTTTCAACAGGAACGTTTCTCAATAAGTTTTTAGAACCAGCGTAGATAATCGCTACTTGGTCTTCAACAGTAAAAGGAGAGTTTAAACCTTGTTTCAAGATTTCAACATTTCTTCTACCTTTTTCGATTACGTTTAAGGTAACAGCATCTAAGTCAGAACCAAATTTAGCGAAAGCTTCTAATTCACGGAATTGTGCTTGGTCTAATTTTAAAGTACCTGATACTTTTTTCATTGATTTAATCTGTGCATTACCTCCAACACGAGATACCGAGATACCTACGTTGATTGCCGGACGAACTCCAGAGTTGAACAAGTCAGACTCCAAGAAGATTTGACCGTCAGTAATCGAAATTACGTTCGTTGGGATATAAGCAGAAACGTCACCAGCTTGCGTTTCGATAATTGGTAAAGCGGTTAATGAACCACCACCTTTTACGATTGGACGTAAAGAATCTGGTAAATCGTTCATATTTTTAGCGATATCATCATCAGCAATAACTTTTGCTGCTCTTTCTAACAAACGAGAGTGTAAGTAGAAAACGTCTCCAGGGTAAGCCTCACGTCCTGGTGGTCTTCTTAACAAAAGAGACACCTCACGGTAAGCAACCGCTTGTTTTGATAAATCATCATACACGATTAATGCAGGACGACCTGTATCACGGAAATATTCTCCGATAGCTGCACCAGCGAATGGCGCATATACTTGCATAGGAGCTGGATCAGAAGCATTAGCTGCAACAATAACTGTATAAGCCATTGCGCCTTTTTCTTCTAATGTTTTTGCAATTCCTGCTACAGTTGAAGCTTTTTGCCCAATTGCAACGTAGATACAAAATACTGGTTTTCCAGCGTCATAAAATTCTTTTTGATTTAGGATAGTATCCAAACAAACTGTTGATTTACCAGTTTGACGGTCACCAATAACCAACTCACGTTGTCCACGACCTACAGGAATCATTGCATCTACTGCTTTGATACCAGTTTGTAATGGCTCAGTAACTGGCTGACGGAAAATAACTCCAGGTGCTTTACGCTCTAAAGGCATTTCGTATAAGTCTCCACCAATTGGTCCTTTTCCATCAATTGGAAAACCAAGTGTGTTAACTACACGTCCTACCATTTGTTCCCCTACTTTAAGAGACGCAATACGTTGTGTTCTTTTTGCAGTAGATCCTTCTTTCAAACCTGTAGATGGCCCTAAAAGTACCACACCCACATTGTCTTCTTCAAGATTCAATACGATACCTTCCATACCGTTATCAAATTCTACTAACTCACCGTATTGAACATTTGAAAGCCCGTAAACACGTGCAATACCATCTCCAACTTGAAGTATTGTTCCAACTTCTTCTAGCGTAGCACCAGATTCAAAACCTGATAATTGCTTTTTTAATATTGCTGATATTTCAGCAGGTTTAATTTCCGCCATAATTATATAAATAACTAATTACTTAATTCTCTTTTTAAAACTTGTAATCTATTGGCAACTGAAGCGTTGTACTGCTTGTCGCCTATTCTTAAAATAAATCCTCCAATAATTGAAGCATCTACGATGTTTTCGATGGTTACTTTTTTGTTTGAAAACTCTTTAATTTTAGCCAATACTTTAGCTTCTAATTCTGGAGTCATAGCGATAGCTGTAGTTACTTTTGCAACCTCAATACCATTCGCTTCGTCAAACAATTTGTTGTATTCTAAAGCAATAGACTCTAAAATTTCGAATCTTTTGTTTTCCAACAACAAATGAAATAATCCTTTCGTCACATTATTTACAGAAGCAAAAACTTCTAATAATGCACTTTCTTTAACTTCAACTTTAATGGTAGGGTTTTGAATGAATGTATTCAATTCCAAATTTCCTTCAATAGTAGTTGCAATCAAAGTCATGTCTTGGCTCACCTCATTAGCTGCGCTTTTTGAGTTGGCCATGTCTAAAATTGCTTTCGCATAGCGAATTGCTGCTCTTGTACTTGACATGATTGGGTTAGTTTAATTTTACGTCACCTAACATTTTTTCCACTAATTTCATTTGTGAATCTTTGTTAGACAATTCGTCTTTTAATAATTTTTCTGCAATTTCCAATGACAATGAAGAAACGTGAGATTTCAATTCAGCCATAGCTGCATTTTTTTCACTTTCGATAGAAGCTTTCGCTTGCTCGATCATTCTTAATCCTTGCGTTTGCGCTTCTTCTTTTGCATCAGCAATCATTTTTTCTTTGATTTCTCTTGCGTCTTTAAGCAAACCGTCACGCTCTAAACGTGCTTCTTGCAGAATACGCTCGTTGCTGGCTTGTAGGTTTTGCATTTCTTTTTTAGCATTTTCAGCCGAAAGTAATGCGTTTTTAATTCCTTCTTCTCTATCGTTTACTGCATCAAGAATAGGTTTCCATGCAAATTTTTTCAATAAAAAGATCAATCCAACAAATATTACAATTTGCCAAACGAACAATCCAAACGAAAAATCATTTAATAACTTATCCATAGTATATCAATTCTATTTTTTAATAATTAATAAAACAATAGTTACAACCAACCGTTGCAACTATTGTTTTTTGAGTTTTAATTAAGCTGCGAATAACGCTGCGAAACCAATACCTTCAATAAGTGCAGCTGCGATAAGCATTGCAGTTTGAATTTTTCCTGAAGCTTCTGGTTGACGAGCAATAGCGTCCATTGCTGAACCACCAATTCTACCAATACCTAAACCTGCTCCGATTACAATTAATCCTGCTCCTACAATAGTTGGAATTTGCATAATATATATATTAAAAATTAAACATTCAATTTATTAATGATGAGCCTCATCATGGTGATGCTCTTCGTTACCCATACCAAAATAAAGGGCAGATAACATAGTGAAAATATACGCTTGTAAAAACGCTACTAATATTTCAAGTAAAGATAAAGCAAATGCCAATCCAAAAGATAGCGTGCTTCCTAACCAGCTTTTAAAAATAAACATTAAAGCGATAATACTCATTAACACTACGTGTCCAGCTAAAATATTCGCGTACAAACGAATCGCTAATGAGAACGGTTTAATGATAGTTCCTAACAATTCGATTGGTGCTAAGATAATTTTCATTGGAGTAGGCACTCCTGGCATCCAGAAAATGTGTGCCCAGTAATTTTTATTTGCTGTAAACGTTGTAATCAAATACGTTAAAATAGCTAACGATGCTGTAATTGTAAAGTTTCCTGTTACGTTGAATCCTAACGGCGTTAACCCTAATATATTCAAAAACAAAATGAAGAAAAATATAGTTAACAAGTAACTCATGTATTTTTTATACTTCTTCTCTCCAATGTTTGGAATTGCAATTTCATCACGAATAAACAATACTAATGGTTCGAAGATTCTTCCTGCTCCTTTAGAAATTCCTCCGTTTTTAGAGAATGATTTCCCTAAACTTGTGAAAAGTAAAAACATTAAAAGAGCAATTCCAAAGATACCAACTACACTTTTAGTGATTGAAAAATCTAATGGACGAACATTTTCCGGGTGACCTCCGTGACCTTCTTTCAAAGTTCCAGCTGCATCCGTCTTATATATTTTTTCGTGGTGTAACACATAATAATTACCATTGTGTTCTGCAACCGATTCACCGTGGTGAAATTTCGAAGAAGAAAAAACCTGTAACCCACCATCCCAAAGAATAATTGGTAAAGAAAAACCATAGTGTTCTCCTGTTTCTTCATTTGCAGAAAATGTAAAATCATGCGCATCTAAAAGGTGATGATTGATAAACGCCTTAATCTTAGATTTTAAATCTGTTGGTTCTGCATGCGCTTCGTGTGAAGCTTCTGTACTTGGATGAGTTGCTTCTGTTGCAGCGTGAGTTGTATCGGCTACAGCATGAACAGCTTCAGTATGTACTTTCGTACTATCTGAAACAGGATTTGCAAAACTAAATAAAGGAAGACATGCAATAAATGTTGCAATTATAAATCTAAGTGGTCGCGTTGAAATTACCATATATATAAACTATAATTCTACGTTTGTAAATTTGGTGCAAAGGTACATTTTTTATTAATATTCAAAACTATTAAAATATATTTTTTAATAATTGATGAATTCCGCCTGACAAAACGTGTTTTAAACTTCTCTTTTCATTGTTTTTAAAGGCTTTTCAACATGAGTTATTAACAGCTTATATAGTGAAAATAAAATAAAATTCGTTCGATTTATTGTGTTTTTTAGCTGGGAAACGATGTATTTTGTCGAATTTACACTTCTTAAATTGTTAATAACTTATTTTTTTTTACATTAGTACTAAATTACCCACAACAACGCCCCGAATTATGAGAAAAATTTTACTTGTTTTACTCTTTTCCCTTTACCATACAATTACATTCGCTCAATGCTGGCAGACTGCATCGGCTGGCGGTGCACATACGATTGCCATAAGACAAGGAGGTAGTTTGTGGTCATGGGGACGAAACAACTCCGGTCAACTTGGTACTGGGGCTGGCTCTAGTGTCAATACGCCACGTCAGGTGGGTACTGACAGCAATTGGTCTAAAATTTCAGCTGGTAGCGGTCATAATATTGCTATAAAAACAAATGGAACACTTTGGGCGTGGGGACGAAATAATGATGGCCAATTGGGCACTGGAAACAACACAGCGTCAAATGTACCGATACAAATTGGCACAGATACCGACTGGGCTCAAGTTTCGGCAGGTGACGAATACAGTGTTGCCATAAAAACTAACGGAACGCTTTGGACATGGGGAGACAATCCATATGGCCAACTTGGTGACGGAACTATTGCCGATAAAAACAGTCCTACACAAATAGGAACAGATACCAATTGGGCAATCGTTAGTGCTGGAACTGAACATACATTGGCTTTAAAGACTAACGGAACACTTTGGGCGTGGGGTCGAAACAACTCAAATCAATTAGGGAACAATACCACCAATAACGAAATAGCTCCAACTCAAATAGATGTTGAAACCACTTGGTCACAAATATTGGCCGGAATTACTCATAGTGTCGCTTTAAAAAACGATGGCTCTTTGTGGACATGGGGTGGAAATGCAACGGGTCAAATTGGAGATAATACAGTTGTAACAAAACCAATTCCTACCAATATAGTTTCTATGGGAACTTGCAGTACGATTGCAAAAGGACATCAACATACTGTGGGCTTAAAATCTGACGGGAGTTTATGGGCTTGGGGTGGAAATACATCTGGGCAATTAGGTGATGCAACTAATACTCAAAGAAATATCCCAACACAAGTAGACGGCGCTACTAACGACTGGTTGTTTGTGACTTCTAAAGTGAGCCATACTCTGGCCATAAAATCTGATGGATCATTATTTGCTTGGGGTGCAAACTTACATGGTCAGTTAGGTGATGGTGCAAATTCGGCTATGAATACACCAACATTAATCACGTGTCCAACTTTATCTTTAGAAGAAAATAATCTGGCTGAAAATATAATTGTTTACCCTAATCCAACTTCTTCCACAATCAGCATAAAAACATCTTTTGATATAGAATTTGAAAATATTACCATTTTAGATCTGACTGGTAAAATAATTTATATGAATTCTGGTAAATTAACCGAAATCAACGTGGAGAATTTTAAATCCGGTTTGTATCTTATTCAAGCTGTTTCGGATGGTAAACAATTCAATAGCAAGTTCGTAAAAAATTAATCTTTTTTATTTAAAAGGTAAATTGTAAAAATCGTTTCTATTAAAAGAAAAAGAATGAAAAGTGTGAAAAAATTCCATTTTTCGAGTGTACTTCCAATGACTTCGTTTTTAAGTATTGGTCTTCCAAAAACGTAACAGACCATCATTTTTACAGAGGTGAGCAACAAAAACGTGTTGCCTACAATATCGAGATTTTTCTCCTTGACTTTAATTAATATCAGAATAATTACAATTGAAAATATTGAGAAAAAAAGATATAATTGATTTAAAGAATACTTAAATGTTGTCGCATTAAATTCGAATATATTAAAAATTGTTCTGTGAATAATATAGAACAAGACAATTGTTGAAATTAAGATTCCAAGAGGTTTTATGTTTTCCTTAAACATGTTTATGATTTATTACCCATTTGATTTACTTGGCGGTACACATTGTATAATGCTAAGAAAACACCAAGAATGGTTAGTAATTTATAATAATATACTTTTTCGCTTGCATAATTTATGTCAAGCCAAACACCTAGTTTATTAAACAAGAAAATGATTACACCCATTTGAATTGGAATGTTAATCAACGACAACCATTTGTTGTAGTTCTTTTTTTCTTGGTTATTGTTGTTCTCCATGAGGTGGCAATGCTACTTTTGAGGCTGTTTTCATGATACAAGAAGCGCTAAAATCGGCACCTGGTTCTACGGATAGCTTTTCGCATGTTACTTCGCCGTGAATACTGGCTTTCATCTTTACATTCAAAATTTCCTCAACATATATTTTCCCATTTACAGTTCCTTCCACATCAACGTTTTTAGAAGAAATATCACCGGTAACAATTCCGGTCGGGCCTACAACAAGTTTTCCTTTTGAAGTAAAATTGCCAATTAAATGTCCATCCAATCTGAAATCGGCCAAAGAATCTATATCGCCTTTTATGGTCGTTCCTTCAACAATACGGTTTGTTTTACCTAATAAATCGGTATATGATTTGGTGCTTTTTTCAAACATGGTATTACAATTTTAATTCAATAAGTTGATTGAGGTTTTTTCTGACTTGCACCACCGAGTAATTTTGTGCCGAAATGACTTGTGCCGGAGTGATAACTTTATAGTCTTTATCATCTTTAAGTAAACCGATAAGGTATAGTGAAAATTCCTTTGAAGAAATACCATGAATCACAACAAAATTTTCGGTTTCATTATACACGTCATACGATACAGAAAATTTATCGTACTGTTTTTCTGCAATGTATTTATTCAGTTTCTCTATAAGTTTAACTGTTTCAACATCCTCTTTTTTTCCGGCTTTATATAAAATTTTCCAATTTGTAGACAATGAATCTGCCGAAAACGTCATTTGTTCTAGTCGTGGGATACTTGTTTTAAGGATGTCTTCTGCTTGTTTTCCTTCCTTACTATCAGGATAGGTTAAGGCAACATAATTAATTGCTTTTTTATATTCATCGACACCTTTCAATTTCCCAATAGCACTTGCTTTAAGCAATTCGAATTTAGGGATTAAATCGTCGCCTGAAAATTTAGCCAAGCTTTTATCTATTGTTTCAAGTGTTGCTACATATTCTTGGTTGTTAAACTGCTTGTACGTGCTATTGTATACTTCGGTAGGCGTTTGCATTAGCGTTACGTCTTCGGTAGCATTTCCGCTTAACAACTGAGCATATCTTGTGTTTGGATAATTTAAGATGATTTGATTCTTGATTTCTTCTGCCCTCGATTTATTCGTGGTTTCGTAAATTTTATACAAATTATACATTGATGGTAAAACCAATCTTTCTTCAGGTTTGCTTTGAAGCAATAGTTCAAATTTAGAAGCTGAAAGTTCTAATTCTTGGAATTTCTCTTTGTAAATAACTCCCAATTGATAGTTGGCAAAGTTTCTTTCTTTCGCAAGGCTATCAATTACTTTTTGCGAAGTAGGCAATTGATTGATATAAAATTCTGGTGTGAATTTTTCGGAAACTTCTTGTTCTTGAGGAACATCAGTTGGGTTTTTTATTTCTTCGGTGTTTTTTATTTCTTCTGATTGAGCAGACCCTCTCCAATTGTCTTTTAAGGCTCTTTTTCCCCAACGTTTTTGAAATTCTATTTTACCATAAGCAACGGTTGTAGGCGTATAAAAATAAAAAGCGCCGTCCTTTGGAACATCTCCCATCATAGGTGGGTTTAATGTTGGCAACTCGCCTTTCCCTTTTGGTGGAACATTTACAATATCTTGTATGCCTGATGCATTTTCTTTAGCTTCTTTTTGTTTTTTTTCTAAAGCTTTTTGAGCTTCTTGTTTCGCTTTAAGCTTGGCGATAAAGTCTTCAAAATAGCTCTTTTTATCAACCTCACTTAAGGACACAATGTTTAAAATACTATCATTGTGTTTTACAATGCCTTCGTATTTGATAACATCAACTAGGTTTTCTCTCTTTTTGGCAATTGTAAAATATTCGCGATTTTTTTTAACTAACCTTGTTAACGTACTATCATAATACTGCCCTGCGGTTAAATATTTTGCTTTGTCAAAATTTATTGTGGCTAAATTTCTATACGCAGATGCTTGCAAATAAGTATCAGTTGAAAGAGATCTTAACGACTTGTTGTAATATTTTACCGCTTTATCTTTTTGATTTAACTTATCATAAAACAGAGCCACTTGATAGTTTAATACATCTAAATGCGGTCTGTTTTCTCTGTCTTTTAAAAGCTTGTCGTATTTTTCAAGAAAAGCTACTGTGTCTTTCGTAACATCTATTAATTGAGCTTGTTTGGCATGCGCTTGTATTACATAATGTCTAGGTGACTTACGTTTCATTTCAATGATGTTTTGAAATTCAATATAGGCGCTGTCTTTGTAATTCAACGATTCGTATAATTGTCCTAAAATAAAATGATACCGCGCTTTTTCTTCTTTTAATTTGGTAGAAATTACGGCTCTTTTAAGTGGCGCAATGGCACTGTCTTTTTGCTCTAAATTGATAAAGGCTTGAGCCAAAATGGCATTCGCATCAGCTAAAACTTGAGGTTTAAGCTGGTTGTCTTTGATTAGTTTTTTTAAGTTTTTTACCGCCAAAGCATCATTTTCTAATCGAATGTTTGTTTTTTCACGCCAAACTTTCGCTTCATAAATTTTATCCGAATTAGAATACTTGTAAAGAATATAGTTGAAAGCTTCTAAAGCAGGTATAAATCGTTGGTCATAATAACGGGATTTTCCTAACATCAAATGAGCTTCGTCCATTTGCGTGTTTTTTTCTTTCCCTTCTATATTCATCGAGTGTTTTTGAATAGAATTGGTTGCCTTTGTTTCAGCACGCTCAAAATTTTGATTTTTAGGTTTGGCTCCTGGCAACATGGTTTCTTCAAGAATTTGCATTCTTTCTACAGGCAGTAATTCCCAAAAATTATCTTTATATCCCGTTTTTAGTTCTGCAATACCAGACTCTAAGGCTAAACCACCATTATACAAAGTATTATACTCTGTATTCATAGCATGCCACTTTCTGCTTACAAGTGAGTTTTTCTTAGTAGAACAAGCAACTACAACAAGTAATATTAGGATATACGGGGAGTATTTTAGCCACTTATTTTTCAACATAAACAGTTTTATATATAACTTCAAAATATAAAATTTAGTATTTTGACTTGTAAAAGTACGTTTCTTTTTGAAATTCCGAAAAATATCTCAATGTTCTTTGTTAATTTTGCTGAAAAGAAATTATATATGTCTACCTTTTACAAACTATCTATAAAAGAAATTAAGAGAGAAACCCCTCAAACCATTTCAGTCCTTTTTAACATTCCTAACGAATATAAGGATTTTTATAAATTTTCTGCAGGCCAATATGTAAATTTAAAACTTACTCTTGACGGAGAAGAAATTCGTAGGGCTTATTCAATTTGTTCTTCACCAAACAGTAATGAACTTCGTATTGCTATAAAATCAGTTAAAAACGGTCGTTTTTCAAAGTTCGCTAACGAACAACTGGCTGCCGGAAATATTATCGAAGTGGGAACTCCAGAAGGAAAATTTACCTTTGAACCCAACCTTGAAAGACAAAGAAATTATATGGCTTTTGCTGCGGGTAGCGGAATTACTCCAGTAATGTCGATTTTACAATCGGTTTTACAACAAGAACCGAATAGCACATTTGTTTTGGTTTTCGGAAATAAATCTCCTGAAGAAACTATTTTCCATGATCAATTGCTTGAATTACAAAAGAAATATTTAGGTCGCTTTTTTATCCATTTCGCCTATAGTAGAATACAAGCCAACGATTCTTTTTTTGGAAGAATCGATAAATCTATTGTAAATAACATACTTAACGTAAAACATATTGGTAAAGAATTTTCGAAATTCTATTTGTGTGGTCCAGAGGAAATGATAAATACTGTGACTCATGTTTTAAAAGAAAAAAATGTAGTAGAAAAAGACATTAAATTTGAATTGTTTTCTGCCTCAACACAGGAAAATGCAATTGATACCAGTAAAAACGAACATTCTAAAATTACAGTAATTGTTGATAGTGATGAAGTTACTTTTGAAATGTCTGCTAAACAAACCTTACTAGAGGCCGCCTTAAAACAAGGGCTGGATGCTCCATATTCTTGTCAGGGTGGAATTTGTAGTAGTTGTTTAGCTAGAATAACTACTGGAAGCGCTGTAATGAAGAAAAATTCTATTTTAACCGACAAAGAAATCGCTGAAGGATTAATACTAACCTGTCAGGCTCATCCAACGTCATCAGAAATTGTTGTCGATTATGATGATGTCTAACTATATGGAAACAAGAATTTTAGAAGGTGCTTTGTAAGCACCTTTTTTATTTAATGTGGTATTTTATCGGTGGTTTCTGTGTTTTTATCGATTATATGATTTTTTTGAATTAAAATTATCAAATGATTATATTTTTGCGAAAATATTTACAAAAACACAACCTAAAACCAACCATTAACCATGTTATTTTCAATTGTTAAACTTAACCCTCAAACGAGAATCGTTTGTTCAATGTTCTTTCTTTTATTTATACAAAACACCCTAAACGCTCAAGTAGGAGTTGGGACAATAACACCCAAAGCAGCTCTTGATGTCACGAGTACTGAGTATGGTCTTTTAATGCCCCGAATTGCTTTAACAGCAACGAATGCAGCAGCTCCAGTTAAAAATCCAGTAACTGGTAATAATGTTCTAGAAATTGGCACCATGGTATTTAATACTGCTACAACCGCAGGAACTTATGGTGTAATACCTGGAATTTACTTTTGGGATGGAACCAATTGGGTGTCACAAGTACACCGCTACTTTGATACAAAGTTTACACAAACTACTGATTTGACTGTTGCTACCACTGCATCAACATATACCAATATTCCTGGTTTGAATGCGAAATCTTTTATAGCACCTTATACTGGGAAGTATTCCATTAATTTTTCAGGTTATTTAGGCGCAGGAACTGTAGATGATAATGTAAGTAAATTAGGATTTGTAGAAGGTAATTTTAAACTTACTGTTAATGGAACTGATTATAGAAAATACAATCACTCGACTAGTTTTTACAATAGTGATAGCGGAACCGATTATTTAGAACTTTTCAACGAAACAAATATAACCACAACGGTAAGTTTAACTGCAGGTCAAACTTGTAATTTAAACGCTTCGTATAATGGAATTGCTGATGATAACATCACTGAATCTAATCCACATGTAATTGGGAGAAGCACTGCGCTTGGTAATTTCTGTGAGATTAGCGTTATGTACATTGGACGATAACTCAACCTAGACTATAGTAAAAAAAGGAGCTTAATTAGCTCCTTTTTTTACTACGTTATTTTACCTTTTTTTGTTAAACATCATCATCCTTCTTGAGCTCATTAGGCTTTAAAAAATCCGTTGCTAAAGTATCATACCCGGGGTTATGATTGTCCCAAATTTTCCAAACGCCATTTATTTTCCTAAAAAAATACAATTGATTGGTGGCTTTGTTATAAATATAGGTGGTGTTTCCATTGTTGTCAATCCAATGCATATTCCAGAATTCTTTTGAGGTAATTACTGCCGTGTCATGACTCATATTACGAATCTTAAATCCATAATTTTCAAAATTGGAACGGTTATTGGCGCAATTCAAACGAAGATTAAATTCTGTAAATTTTGTCAACATGTCAACCGCTCTATTATATAAGGGACCGTCCTCAAAAACATAATCTGAAAGTTTCCCTGTGTCCAACTTTGGTATCTTTTTAACTACCTCAAATTCTTCGTGACAATAATCAACAATCATTTGTGTAAAAAACTCAATTGGAGCATCAATATTCTCAGTGTTCTCGATAACACTTATTTTTTCTGCTTCAAATCTTGATTTTTCACTTTGCGATTGATGCAATAAGAAATTATTCAAATTAGGATAGCCCAAAAAAATAGCTAATTTATCCAGTGTTTTCAAAAAACGTAAATCTGTATTCCCGCTCTCCTTATAATTATTGGTAAATATTCTTTGTAAGGTAGAACTTGAAATAGAAACCCCTAAATCATTTTTTTTAGAACCTTGCATAAATTCAGACTTTGACAAACTCTCAAAAATTATATCAGACAGCACAATATATTGAGCCCTTTTCCACTGGACTGAGCTAAATAACGAACTGTTTTTAACAAGATCATGATTAATAATCTCTTGTTTTAATTTTTTAATAATTTCTTCCATTTTGAACTTCTTCCATTTATAATTACCATAAGAATAAAACTTGCTTAAAGTCTAAAATTCGCAACCTTATTATAAATACAGAAATATTTATATTGCTTTTTCAATAAAATTAAAGTGCTAAAGATAATTTTTATTGCGATATACCTAATATAAAAACCAAAAATAAACAAATTATCTAGCAATTGTTAATTTTTTAGTTATTGTTATTTAGTTTTATCAATAATTATTTTAGTAAGATAGTTGCTTACAATTCTCAAATCTTACATTTTTCTTGCCCAAATTGATTTGAAAGAGCTAAAAAACAAATATGCTTGATTATCAATAAGGTAGTTTAATTCTTGTAAAATCTATGATAGAAGATTAAACCAAAATTGAAATCAAATTGCTTTTTGGTTCAAATTGGTGTGAAAAAAAAATTTAAACACTGTTTATCAAATCATAAATATTGCTTTATGATTATTTAAGATTAAGATATGGTTGTTTTAATATTCGTTACTGGCTTGAAGTAAAATTATATTAGTGCCCTAACTAAAAAACAGATGCTAATGAAAAACTTGACTAAATTCGTATTTCTCCTTCTTGTTAATGCTTTTTTACCAATTATTGTGAATGCTCAGGTAGGTATAGGTACAATAACACCGAAAGCAGCTTTAGAAGTAAATAGTACTACAACTGGTTTTTTAATGCCAAGAATTGCCCTGACAGCAACAAATGTCTCAACTCCGGTTGTCAATCCGCAAGGCGGTGCTTTAGACATCGGAACCATGGTTTTTAATACTGCTACAGTCGCTGGAGCATACGGAGTAGTTCCGGGATTATATTACTGGGATGGTGCAAAATGGGTTGCTCAATTTTTTAATAAGTTTGAAAACGTATATAGACAAAGTGCAAATTTGACGAGTGCAAATGGTGCAACAGTTAATATACCTGGATTAACGGCACTTTCATTTACTGCTCCTTATGATGGTACATATCAATTTACTTTTACGGGTTACTTGGGAGCGGTAACACCGGCATCATTAAGCGATCTTGCATGGTGTGAGGGTACATTTAAATTTACCGTAAACGGCGTAGATTATAAAAAATACTCTTACTCTGTAAGTGTTAAGCAAGGACTTAATAGTTTGTTTGAATTATTTAACGAGACAAACGTGATAGTAAGAGTTCCTATGCTTGCAGGAGCAACCTGTACAATGAACGCTTCTTACTTAGGAAGTGCTCAAGAACCAACAACAGGAAATGGCCACATCGTAGGAAAATCTGCCGCAACATTAGGTAACGAATGTGAAATTAATGTGATTTATATTGGAAAATAAATCCTCTCAGATAAGAATTAAAAGGAGTTAATTAAGCTCCTTTTTTATTTTATCAAGTATTGTTTCGGGCAAAATACTATGCATCGCATCGTCATAGCCTTCCACTTTTTTATTTCCATAAACCGAGGTAGGCAATAATGGAAATTTTTCTCTATCGGCAGTAATGCAATTTTCTAAAGGTTGATTGAAAGGCGAGAATCCTGCAAAAGGATGGGTTGCACCCCAAAGTGTAATTACGTTTACACCCAACATGGCTGCAATATGAGCATT
This sequence comes from Flavobacterium sp., assembly GCA_030153045.1. Taxonomy (GTDB): domain Bacteria; phylum Bacteroidota; class Bacteroidia; order Flavobacteriales; family Flavobacteriaceae; genus Flavobacterium. Next base: position 1,605 of record JASLID010000057.1, on the reverse strand, counting down.
CCCTGAATCCATAGAAAGCATGAGATCAAGATTAGAAATAACTTCTAACTCTTCTTCTAATTTTAATTTTCCAGCTAAAACAATCACATTTTGATGATGCCTTTTTAATTCATTTAAGAGTTCAATTTCTTTTGTGCCTCCGCCAAATAAAAGCATTTTGTAAGCTGAGTTTTCGGCTAATCCATCAATAACGTTTTGCATCAAATCGAATGGATACACTTTACTGTCATATTGTGCGAAAGGGGCAATGCCAATCCATTTCTCTACTTTATTTCCTGTAACTGAAATGACTTTGTCGGACAATTTGGCTTTGTGTGGAAATTTTGAATTGGATAAATTAATAGGGAATCCGATTTTTTTGAATGTCTCAACATGCCTTTCGAACATTGATTTTATTGGTGTGAAAATTTTATTTTCTGAGCGGGTTAATGCTTTTTTCTCTTGTCGTCCTTTATCCGTAGCCGCTGTCATTTTTCCACTTAAAGAAAAGAGGTTCCGAATTATTTTAGAGCGTAAAACATTATGCAAATCGGCAACAGCATCAATGTCTAACTGCTGCAAATCAGAATACAATCGCAACAATCCCACGAAACCTTTGTGTCTATTATTTAAATCGACTGCAAAGAAATTGACATTTGGAATTTCGTTGAAAAAAGGCTTAAAAAAAGGTCGGGAAACTACCGTTATTTTTATTTGTGGATATTGTAATGAAAAAGCTCTCAACACAGGAACTGTCATTGCGACGTCACCCATAGCCGAGAGCCTTATTACTAAAATATGATTGGGTTTTTTTGACAATTTTATCCTTTTATTACCATCTCCCTTTAAATTTTCTTCTGAAGAACATAGTTGTAAACAATGTCAACACAACCAAGTTTAAATATTTAGTTCGTTCAGGTCTCGATAGAAATACACACTCGTAGATAGCGGCTATTAATAATATGAAAGCTAATATAAAAATCACTTTGAAAAGTAAGTTCTCATTTGAAAAATAAGAATTTTTTTTCATCTATTTTTTATTTTGATACAACACCGGATTTAATTCCTCGTCGTTGTACATTTTCATTTGTTTGTACACTTTCATGTATTTGTCGCCATTTTCGATATCTTCAATTAATTGACTAATAGATACGAACATATCGCTTTTTTGATCCAATAAAACGTTTAATTTTTCTTGGCATTTTGCTCTGTGCTCCGGAGTTGCTTCGGCACGATTGGCTTCTTCACTCATGTGGTAAATTTTTAAAGCCAAAATAGACAAACGGTCGATAGCCCAAGCAGGACTTTCGGTGTTGATTTTTGCGTTTGGTTTTACCGTAACGTTAGAGTATTTCTGAAGAAAATAGCTGTCAATATATTCAACCATATCCGTACGAACTTGATTGGATGCGTCGATTTTTCTTTTCAAATCTAATGCTGCTACCGGATCAATTTGCGGATCACGAATAATGTCTTCATAATGCCATTGCACGGTATCTACCCAGTTTTTAGCAAACAATAAATACTCTATAGAACCTTTCTCAAAAGGATTTAAGGCTGGTTGATAAACATCGTCAATTATATGATAATCGGCTATACATTTTTCAAAAATGGGAAAAGCAAATT
>JASLID010000032.1 GCA_030153045.1 Flavobacterium sp. | reverse complement strand
TCGGTCAATTAGAAAAAGGACAAGTATTAGAAGGTGTTGTTAAAAACATTACTTCTTATGGTGTGTTTATTGACTTAGGTGGTGTAGATGGATTAATCCACATTACTGACCTTTCTTGGTCTAGAATCAATCACCCAAGTGAAGTTCTTGAATTAGATCAAAAATTAAATGTTGTAATCCTTGATTTCGATGATGAGAAAACAAGAATTCAATTAGGTTTAAAACAATTAAACGCTCACCCATGGGATGCATTAAATGCAGATCTTAAAGTAGGTGACAAAGTGAAAGGTAAAGTAGTAGTTCTTGCTGACTACGGTGCTTTCATCGAAGTTGCTGAAGGTGTTGAAGGTTTAATCCACGTTTCTGAAATGTCATGGTCTACGCACTTGCGTTCAGCTCAAGATTTCGTAAAAGTGGGTGATGTTGTTGAAGGTGTTATCTTGACTCTTGATAGAGAAGAAAGAAAAATGTCTTTAGGTATCAAACAAATGACACAAGATCCATGGACTGATATTACTTCTAAATACCCAGTAGGTTCTAAACATACAGGTACAGTTAGAAACTTTACAAACTTTGGAATTTTCGTAGAATTAGAAGAAGGAATCGACGGATTAGTTTATATCTCAGATTTATCTTGGACTAAGAAAATCAAACATCCATCTGAATTCATCACTGTAGGTGAAAAATTAGATGTTGTAGTTCTTGAACTAGATGTTGATGCTCGTAAATTATCTTTAGGTCACAAACAAACTACAGCTAACCCTTGGGACAAACATGAAGATGCTTTCGCTGTTGGAACTATCCACAACGGAACAATCGCTGAAATTGTTGACAAAGGTGCTACTGTAGATTTCGGAGATGATGTTGTTGCGTTTATCCCAACTCGTCACTTAGAAAAAGAAGACGGTAAAAAATTGAAAAAAGGCGATGCAGCTGATTTCAAAGTTATCGAATTCAACAAAGAATTCAAAAGAGTAGTTGCTTCTCACACTGCTATTTTCCGTGAGGAAGAAGAGAAAAACGTGAAAGCATCGGTTGAAACTTCATCGTCATCTAACAACAATGCAGCTGCTGCAACGTTAGGAGATAACAATGATATTCTTGCTGAATTGAAAGCTAAAATGGAAAAAGGAGAGAAAAAATAATTTTCTTCACTTTTTAAATATGAAGCCCCGCAGAAATGTGGGGCTTTTTTTGTTATTTTTGTGCAACTAAATTTTACCAAATGAAAAAAATCTACTTTCTTTTTATTGCTTTATGTGTTTTTACGGGCGTTACTGCGCAAAGTGTTTATATATCAGATTTTAATCTTAAAATGAAATTGGTTTCATTAGGAATTGATACTAACTCAAATTTAGAAATTGAGTATAGTGAAGCAGAAGATGTTACTTTTTTAAATATTAGCAACTCGAATATTAATTATTCTGATGGATTAGAAGCTTTTACTAATCTTCAATATTTAGATTGTAGTAATAATAATATTAATGCTTTAAATATTAGTAATTTATTAAATCTTCAATATTTAGATTGTTCAAATAATATAGAAATTCAAAGTTTGATGCTTGCCGGTTTAAATCTTTCATCATTAACAATTAACGGATTGACAAATCTTCAATTTTTAAGTTGTCAATACAATGATCTTACTTGGTTAGATTTGAGTGGATTGACAAGTCTTCAACAATTAGAATGCGGTTATAACCAATTAACAACTTTAAATTTAAGTGGATTAATAAATCTTAATCGTATAGTTTGTCACGAAAATCAAATTGGTCAACTGGATGTTAGTCAAGTCATAGGACTTACTGATTTAATTTGTTTTGGAAATGATTTAACACTATTAAATGTATCTGGTTTAACAAATTTGAGATATTTAGATTGTAATATGAATCGTTTGCCTTCATTAAATGTATCTGGTTTAACAAATTTAAAGCACTTAAATTGTAGTGTAAATCAGCTACCATCAATAAATGTTAGTGGTTTGACCAATCTTGAGGAATTATATTGTGGCGGAAATCAGTTGCCAGTGTTGAATGTAAGTGGATTAATAAATCTTAGGGATTTAAGATGCGCTTACAATCAATTACCATCATTAAATTTAACTGGATTAGTAAATATTAGGATTTTGGAATGTTATCACAATCTTTTTTCTTCCTTAAATCTAAGTGAGTTGATTAACCTTGAATATTTAGCTTGTTGGGAAAATCAACTGTCATCATTGAATGTTAGTGGATTAGTTAATTTAAGACAATTACACTGTTCTTTAAATCAACTCTCAACTCTTGATCTTAGTGATTTGAGTTTATTTACAAGTTTGACTTGCAATTCAAATCAGCTAACCTCATTATTTATAAAAAACGGCAGTAATGAAGCTTATCTAGAATTTAGTAATAATCCGGACCTACAATTTATCTGTGCTGATGAAAGTCAGTTAGTAGATATTCAAAATAAAATCACTACTTATGGTTATACCAATTGTCATACAAACTCATATTGTTCATTCACACCCGGTGGAACTTTTTACACGATTCAAGGAAATAATAAATATGATAAAAATAATAATGGTTGTGATGTTTTAGATTTAGGTTTACCAAATTTAAAATTCAATGTTACTGATGGTACAAATTCAGGAAGTTCAATTTCTAATGCAACTGGGAATTATAATATTCCAGTTATTGCAGGAACACATACTATAACGCCAGTATTTGAAAACCCTAGTTATTTTACTATTTTACCTACAAATGTTGTGGTAGATTTTCCAACACAAGCGAGTCCGTTTACTCAAAATTTTTGTGTAACTGCAAATGGAGTTCATCCTGATTTAGAAGTTACTTTATTGTCAATAGCTGGAGCAAGACCCGGTTTTGATGCTAAATACAAAGTTGTTTATAAAAACAAAGGAAATACAACACAATCAGGAACTGTCAATGTAGCTTTTAATGATGCGATTTTAGATTTCGTTTCTGCAAATCCTAGTGTTTTAAGCCAAGCAATTAATAATTTATCTTGGGATTTTGTAAATTTATTACCATTTGAAACCAGAGAAATTGCAGTAACATTAAATGTAAATTCGCCAATAGAAACTCCTGCAGTAAATGGGGGAGATGTTTTAAACTACACTGCAACCATTACTTCAGCGGCTACTGATGATTTGCCAAATGATAATACATTTGCATTTAATCAAACAGTGGTTAACTCTTTCGATCCAAATGACAAAACCTGTTTAGAAGGAGCAACAATTGCACCGGCTAAAGTGGGAGAGTATGTGCATTACATGATACGTTTTGAAAACAACGGTACAGCTAATGCTCAAAATATTGTAGTAAAAGATATGATTGACTTGGCAAAATTTGATATTAATTCAATTGTTCCAATGAAAGGAAGTCATTCGTTTGTAACGAATATTACATCAGGAAATAAAGTTGAATTTATCTTCGAAAACATTAATTTGCCTTTTGATGATGCGAATAATGATGGTTATGTAGCTTTCAAAATCAAAACGAAACCGACATTGGTTTTAGGAGATACATTTAGCAACACAGCTAGTATTTATTTCGATTACAATTTTCCAATTGTAACGAATACGGCAACTACAACTATTGCAGCGTTAAGCCGTCAGGATTTTGAATTTTCAAATTATTTTAATGTATATCCAAATCCGGTACACGATGTATTAAATATTGCAGCGAAAGAAACTATCGAAATCAGTTCTATCAATATTTACAATACTTTAGGGCAATTGGTTTTAGTCATTCCAAATGCGCAAAACGCTAAAACGGTTGATGTATCGAGTTTATCATCAGGTAATTATTTTATTAAAATAAACTCTGATAAAGGAACAAGTAATACGAAGTTTATTAAAAACTAAAGATTGAGCCTCACAGAAATGTGGGGCTTTTTTTGTTATTTTTGCGCAACTAAATTTTTCCAAATGAAAAAAATCTACTTTTTAGTATTGGCTTTAGGCCTTTTTACGAGTGTTAATGCTCAGATTATTAATTTTCCGGATGCGAATTTTAAGGCAAAGTTGTTGGCAGCAAGTCCAACGAACAATATTGCTAAAAATTTAGAAGGAGTTTATTTTAAAATTGACGCTGATTCAGATGGAGAGATTCAGATTAGTGAAGCTTTACAGGTTCGTGATTTAAATCTACAAAATTCGTCAATTTCTTCAATAGTTGGTATTTCTAATTTTAATAGTCTAATTTATTTAAATTGCTCAACTAATCTATTGACCTCAGTTGATTTTAGTAGTTTAACTAACCTTACTACTTTGAGTTGCACAAGTAATCAATTAACTTTTTTAGATGTTAACAGTTTAACTAGCCTTAGAATTTTGTATTGTGATAGAAATCAACTCTCTTCATTAAATGTTAGTAATTTAATTAATCTTGATAATTTAAATTGTTCGAGTAATCAACTTACCTCTTTGAATGTAAGCAATTTAACCAATATTAGATCTGTGAATTGCCAGAACAATCAAATTAGCTCTTTTAGTATTAATGGTTTGGCAAATATGCAAAGGTTAGTTATTGATAATAATCAGCTTACATCGTTAGATGTGAGTAATACAAGTTTAATGAATCTTTATTGTAGAAATAATCACCTAACATCATTAAATTTAAATGGTTTAGTAAATCTAGGCTTGCTGAGTTGTAGTGATAATCAACTTACTTCACTAAATTTAAATGGTTTAACAAATATTAATGATATATATTGTTCAAATAATTTACTCACAACAATTAATTTAACAGGCTTAACTAGTCTTACTTCCTTGGCCTGCGATTCAAATCAACTTACAGGGTTAAATTTAAGCGGGCTAAATTATATTCGTACTTTGGATTGTTCGAATAATCAAATTGCTGCTTTAGATTTAAGTGGTTTGACTTTATCTCTTACTAATTTAAATTATTCTGCCAATCAACTTACATCGATAGATTTAAGTAATTTATCTGGTCTTGAGTATTTGAGACTTTCTTCCAATCTGTTAACATCAATAGATTTAAGTAATTTAGTCAACCTTCATCATTTAGATGTTTCTTCAAATCAAATTTCTTTACTTGATTTAAGTAGTATAGATTATATGTATTACCTTAATTGTTCAGACAATCTATTAACGAATGTAAATGCTTCATTCCTTTTAGATGAATTTTATTGTGATAATAATCCTCTGATAGAATCTATTTTCTTAAAAAATGGTAATGATGAAACAACTTTAAGTTTTTCAAATAACCCAAACTTGGAATACATCTGTGGAGACGAATCACAACTTACACAAATTCAAGATTTAATTACGACCTATGGCTACAACAATTGTGTTGCAAACTCGTATTGTTCATTTACACTAGGAGGAACATTTTACACTATTCAAGGGAATAATAAATTTGATGAAAATAACAACAATTGTGATGCTTTAGATTTAGGATTACCTAATTTAAAATTCAATATTACTGGTGGATCAGCTACTGGAAGTATAATTTCAAATGCTACAGGAAATTATTCCATTCCACTGCAAGAAGGAACACATACAATAACTCCGATATTCGAAAATCCAACTTACTTCAATATTTCTCCAGCAACATTTAATGTTACTTTTCCAACACAGACTAGTCCGTTTAATCGAGATTTCTGTGTCACAACCAATGGTGTTCACCAAGATTTAGAAGCTGCATTATTACCAATAGTTAGTGCAAGACCTGGCTTCGATATAACATACAAAGTGATTTATAAAAACAAAGGAAACACAACGCAATCAGGGACTGTTAATTTAGCTTTTAACGATGCGGTTTTAGATGTAGTGGTTTCAAATCCAGTAGCAACAAGTCAGGTAGTAAATAATTTATCTTGGGATTTTGTAAATTTATTACCATTTGAAACTAGAGAAATTACAGTAACATTAAATGTAAATTCTCCTATGGAAACACCTGCGGTAAACGATGGAGATGTTTTAAATTACACAGCTACAATAACTTCTATTGCAACTGATGATCTGCCAAACGATAATACATTTGTGTTTAATCAAACGGTTGTAAACTCATTAGACCCGAACGACAAAGCCTGTTTAGAAGGAACAACAATTCCTCCAAGTGAAGTAGGCAAATATGTTCACTACATGATTCGTTTTGAAAATAACGGAACTGCCAACGCTCAAAACATTGTAGTAAAAGATATGATTGATACAGCAAAATTTGATGTGAATTCATTAGTTCCAATGAAAGGAAGTCATTCGTTTGTAACCAACATTACTTCAGGAAACAAAGTGG
>JASLID010000029.1 GCA_030153045.1 Flavobacterium sp. | reverse complement strand
GAACTCGTAAAAAAGTAACCGAATGGAAGACCGGTTTTTATTACATCGCTCTAAAAGCAGGCATTCCTATTTTTCCAGTTGCGTTTGATTTTGAAAAAAAAGAAGTAAAACTATTTGAATCGTTTTATCCAACAGGAAACATCGAATCCGATTTTAAAATATTAGAACAAAATTACATTGGAGTAGTAGGTAAGATTCCAGAAAATAGTTTCGTTCCTAAAATGTAATTATTCGGGACAATAATTCTTAAAAGTTCCATTCTTATAAAAAACCACAATTCGATCAATATCGGAGTCATTTTTATAGTTTTCAAAAATTCGCGTATTTGAGATTTTTTTTTCAAAATTTTCATCTACGCGATTTTTTTCGACAGCATGTTCTGCTGAAAATAAATCTACAGGATTTTCAATTTTTGTTTCTTCAAATAAATTAGATTGAGTTGAAGTAGAAGTGAGTGTATTTTGTATTTCAACATTTTCTGATTTTGGAAAATCACCTATACCATTTAAGATCCAATACAAATCTATTTCTGGAAAACTCTCAACAATTTTTAAGATTAAATCTAGACTAGGTTTGTTTCTACCAGATAGGAGGTGTGACAAACTAGAACGTTGTACGTTTATCTTATCGGCAAATGCTGATGCAGATAAACTGTAATAATCCAGTATTATTTCGAGTCTTTTTATAAAATCATCAGTGTTTACCATTGTAAATTCATTAAGAGAATTAATAAGTTTACAAATGTAACTAATTAATTTTTAATACCCAAATTCACATTATTAAACAGTAAAATAAGGGAATTTACATATAAAATAAAACTTTAATTAAACAATACTAAACATCTGATATTCAATTAACAAAATATAATAATTAATATTGTAAATTTAATCAAACACTTGTAATGACAGCCTTCGGTTATTAACGTAATTAAATGTTTACAGAAGTTTACAAAGAGGTAAAAAAACACGTTTACATTTGTAATTAATAGATTGTTTACTTTTGTAAATAGTTAAAAGATGATAATGGATTATTTAAAAATACATTCTGAAATTAAGGAAGAAAAATTGTTTGGTCGTTACGTAACGAACAATCATATCGAGTCAATTTTAAGCAATCTCTCTGATGATTTCTTGGTAAAAGATATTGGAAAATCGGTAAAAGGAAAATCGATTTATGCTGTTCGATTTGGGAATGGAAGTAAAAAAATTCTCATGTGGTCACAAATGCATGGAAACGAATCGACAACAACAAAAGCGTTATTTGACTTGTTTAACTTTTTAAAAGTCGATTCAGAGCTTTCTAGAGGTATTAAAAAAGAATTTACCATATATATAATTCCTATTTTAAATCCAGACGGCGCTGAGGCTTATACTAGGGTTAATGCAAGTGAAATTGATTTAAATAGAGATTCGGTTGATTTATCTCAGCCCGAAAGTCGTTTATTAAGAGCGATTTTTGAAGAGTTTAAGCCTGATTATTGTTATAACCTACACGATCAGCGTACTATTTTTGCTGCTGGCGATACCAGAAACCCGGCTACAGTGTCTTTTTTATCTCCTGCTTATAATGAGGATAGAAGTTATAATGAAACCAGATTAAAGGCTATAGATGTTATTGTTGCAATGAATGATGAGTTGCAAAAGCATATTCCTAATCAAGTGGGGCGTTTTGATGACTCTTTTAATATTAATTGCATTGGTGATATGTTTCAGTCGCTAGGTGTTCCTACTATTTTGTTTGAAGCGGGACATTATCAAGATGATTATCAGCGAGAAGAGACTAGAAAGTTTATTTTTGTTGCTTTGTTGTCAAGTTTAATTTCTATTGAGAAATCGAATTCTACAAATAATAATTTAGAAATTTATTTAAACATTCCTCAAAATAAGCCTTCTTTTTATGACTTTGTTTACAGAAATATTAGGATTAATAGTGATTCTTTAAATATAATAACTACTTTTGCAGCGCATTATAAAGAAGTTTTGTTGCATGATGAAGTGGTTTTTGAGGCTTGTTTCTGTGAAATTGGAGATCAGATTCAAAATTTTGGACATCAAGAGTACGATGGTGGAGAAGCAGAATATTCAGATAATTTGAATAATATACCCGAAATAGGAAAAATAGCCAACTTTAATCTAAATAAAAACATAAATTTCGTTAATGGTTTAATAAAAATGTAATAAATTTGTTATAATTTTAAACATAATGCACATTTGTTTTTGATTTTTTAAAATATATTAATTTAAATACCTGATTATGAGTAAGTTTCGTTTAGATGAAGTTGACCACCAAATCCTTGACATGTTAATTGATAACACAAGAATTCCATTTACTGACATAGCTAAAAAGCTTTTAATTTCTGCTGGAACAGTGCATGTTCGTGTTAAAAAGCTGGAAGATGCAGGAATAATACAAGGGTCTTCTTTGACTTTAGATTATGAAAAATTAGGGTATTCATTTATCGCATACGTAGGTGTATTTTTAAATAATACATCGCAAACTAAATTTGTTTTAGAAAGAATTAACGAAATTCCTTATGTTACTGTAGCTCACGTTACTACTGGAAAATTTAATATTTTCTGTAAAATTAGAGCGCGTGATACCAAACATGCTAAAGATGTAATCTATATGATTGATGATATTGACGGTGTTTACAGAACAGAAACAATGATATCGCTAGATGAAAGCATTAACGACAAAAAAAGATTAATGCATACAATTTTTAGAGAAATGTAATATTTAAAGACCTTATTTTTAAGGTCTTTTTTATTTTTATACTATGAAAAACTTGCAACCCAACGAAATTCCAGAATATTTTATTCAATATGTGAATGAAGTAAAAAGTCTTGATGTAGTCGAAGCTTTAAATGAGAATTTAAATAGTTTTTTAAGTTTTATTGAAACAGAAGTGTCTAGCGATAAGCATGAATATCGTTATTTGCCTGAAAAATGGACTATAAAGGAAATTATTCAGCATATAACCGATGCGGAAAGGATTTTTGCTTACAGAGCTTTGCGATTTGCTAGATTTGATGCTACACCATTATCCAGTTTTGAAGAGGATAATTATGCAAAAGCTAGTGAAGCTAATGATAGAGATATGGATGATTTATTGGAAGAATTTTTATTTGTTAGAAAATCGACTATTAAGTTGTTTGAAAGCTTAAACGAAGAAATGCTTTTAAGTAAAGGTGTTGCTTCGGGTAAAGAAATTTCAGTACGTGCTATTGGTTTTGTAATCTCCGGACATTGCATTCATCATCAAAATGTAATTAGAGAAAGATATTTATAAAAAAAAACTCCTTCAGATTTGAAGGAGTTTTTTTGTGGGCGATGAGGGGTTCGAACCCCCGACCCCCTCGGTGTAAACGAGGTGCTCTGAACCAGCT
>JASLID010000009.1 GCA_030153045.1 Flavobacterium sp. | reverse complement strand
AATTCATTAGTTCCAATGAAAGGAAGTCATTCGTTTGTAACCAACATTACTTCAGGAAACAAAGTGGAATTCATTTTCGAAAACATCAATTTACCTTTTGATGATGCTAATAATGATGGTTATGTGGCTTTTAAAATAAAAACGAAACCAACGTTGGTTTTAGGAAATACGTTTAGCAATACGGCAAGTATCTATTTCGATTACAATTTCCCAATTGTAACGAATACAGCTACAACAACCATCGCAGCATTAGGTAGACAGGATTTTGAGTTTTCAAACTACTTTAATGTATATCCAAATCCGGTTAGCGATGTTTTAAATATTGCTACAAAAGAAACTATTGAAATAACGTCAATCAATATTTACAACACTTTAGGACAACTGGTTTTAGTCATTCCAAATGCGAAAGAAATTAAAACGGTTGATGTTTCTAGTTTATCGTCAGGAAATTATTTTATTAAAATTAATTCAGATAGAGGAACGTCGAATACTAAGTTTATTAAAAACTAAATACTAAGCCTCACAGCAATGTGAGGCTTTTTTTTTTGTTATTTTTGCACAACCAAATTTTACAAATGAAAAAAATCTACTTTTTGTTATTGGCCTTAGGGCTATTTACGGGTGTTAATGCACAGATTGTTACTATTCCTAACGCGAATTTTAAGGCTAAGTTGTTAGCGGCGAGTACGAGTAATCAAATTGCTAAAAACTTAGTTGGAACTTATTTTAAAATTGATGCCAATAATAATGGTCAAATTGAGGTAAGTGAGGCATCTCAGGTTAGTTATTTGAATGTAAGTACGAGTACTATCACTTCCCTGACAGGCATTGCGAGTTTTTATAATCTTCAACATTTGGATTGTTCTGATAATCAACTTACCTCCTTAAACGTGAGTGGATTAACAAATCTTATTAATCTTATTTGTTTTAATAATTTAATTACAACTTTAAATTTGAATGGTTTGTCTAGTCTGCAAGAATTAGATTGCCAACATAATCAGATATCCACTTTAGATTTTACAGGATTAAATAATGTTGCTCATATATATTGTGCATACAATAATCTTACGGTTCTTAATATAAATGGATTGAGTAGTCTAATACAATTGTACTGTCATGACAATACTAGTTTAGTTTCCCTTAATTTTATCGGCAACAATAATAGTCTTCAAATCTTACACTGTGAACTTTCTGCATTAACTACATTAGATATTAGTAGTTTACAAGATATTAGAGTGTTGTATTGTCACAATAATCAGTTAACTCAATTAAATATATCTGGAGCATCAACCTTGGCAGACTTGAGATGCGGCTATAATTTACTTTCAAATTTAGATGTAACAGGAACTAATCTTGTTCATTTAATTTGTCCATCGAATAACTTAACAAATTTAGATGTTACAGGGCTTTCTTCCTATTTAATAGATATAAATTGTGAAAGTAACCAATTAGAAACAGTAGATGTATCCACTTGTCTAAATCTTGATTATTTAAATTGCAATAATAATAGTCCATTAACTAGTGTTAATTTAAAAAATGGAAGATTCCAAACATTTTACACAGCGAATTGCCCTAATCTAACTTATGTATGTATTGATGATAGTGAATTTAATCAGGTTCAAAGCATAGTTCCAAGCAACTGTGCCGTTAACTCTTATTGTAGTTTTACTCCTGGTGGAACCTCTTATGTTATTCAAGGTAATGTAAAATATGATATGAATAATAATGGATGTGATGTGGCTGATATTATTTTTCCAAATTTAAAGTTTAATATCACAAATGGGTCCGTTACAGGAAGTTTAATTTCTAATGTGTCAGGAAGTTATGTGATTCCAGTTGGAGCTGCAACACACACTTTAGCACCAGTTTTAGAAAACCCAACCTATTTCAATGTTTTCCCATCAACAGTTAATATTACTTTTCCAACACAAGCTAGTCCGGTTACTCAAAATTTTTGTGTTACAGCCAATGGAGTTCATCCGGATTTAGAAGTTACTTTATTGTCAATAATAGGAGCAAGACCAGGTTTTGATACTTCATCCAAAATAATTTTTAAAAACAAAGGAAATACAATGCAATCAGGAACTTTAAATTTAGTTTTTAATGACGCGGTTTTAGATTTAGTTAATGCAATTCCTGGAGTTTCAAATCAAACAGTAAATAATTTATCTTGGAATTTTGTTAATTTGTTGCCATTTGAAACGAGAGAAATCAGCGTTACATTAAACGTAAACTCACCAGTAGAAACACCAGCGGTAAATAATGGTGATGTTTTAAATTACAGTGCGACAATTACTTCAGCTGCGACTGATGATATGCCAAATGACAATACTTTTGTATTCAATCAAACGGTGGTTAATTCTCTTGATCCAAATGATAAGAAGTGTTTAGAAGGAGCAACTATTCCTCCGACCAAAGTGGGAGATTATGTGCATTATATGATTCGTTTTGAAAATAATGGGACTGCCAATGCGCAAAATATTGTGGTAAAAGACATGATTGATTTGACTAAATTCAATATTAATTCTTTAGTTGCAATCAAAGGAAGTCACTCGTTTATAACAAAAATTACCGAAACGAATAAAGTTGAATTTATCTTCGAAAACATTAATTTACCTTTTGATGACGCTAATAACGATGGTTATATTGCTTTCAAAATCAAAACAAAGCCAACGTTAGTTGTTGGAAATACATTTAGCAACACAGCAAGCATTTATTTCGATTACAATTTCCCAATTGTAACGAATACAGCCACTACAACAATTGCTGTGTTAAGTAGACAGGATTTTGAATTTTCAAATTACTTTAATGTATATCCAAACCCTGTGCACGATGTTTTAAATATTGCTACAAAAGATGCTATTGAAATTACGTCAATCAATATTTACAATACGTTAGGTCAACTGGTATTAGTCATTCCAAATGCGAAAGAAATCAAAACAGTTGATGTTTCTAGTTTATCATCAGGTAATTATTTTATTAAAATAAACTCTGATAAAGGAACTTCTAATACCAAGTTTATTAAAAACTAAATAGTAAGCCTCACAGAAATGTGGGGCTTTTTTTATTTAGTTTTCCTCGTAATTTTGTCATTCCGACGAAGGAGGAATCTCATTCAACGCTTCAATTGAGATTCCTCCTTCGTCGGAATGACAAGACTGCATATTTTTGAGGTTAAAAAACATTTCATAAATCCAAAATTTTAATTAATTTTACAATCCAAACACAACAACCATATGAGTCAAAAAATTTTGCTCAATCAAAAAGAAGTTTCCATCATACTTCATCGTTTGGCCTGTCAGTTAATAGAAAATCATCTTGATTTTAAAAACACTGTTTTGATAGGAATTCAGCCACGAGGTGCGCAACTTGCCACTCGTTTAAAACAAATTTTAGGAGAAGAATACAATGTTAAAGATGTTTCACTTGGATTTCTAGACATTACTTTCTTTAGAGATGATTTCCGTCGCGGCGAAACCTTAGAAGCGAATAAGACCCAAATCGACTTTTTAGTCGAAAACAAAAAGGTCATTTTTGTTGACGATGTATTGTATACCGGAAGAAGTATCAATGCAGCACTTTCGGCCATTCAATCTTTTGGTCGTCCAAGCGAAGTAGAGCTTTTAGTACTTATTGACAGGCGTTTTAGCCGTCATTTGCCTATTCAGCCAGACTATCGTGGCCGACAGGTAGATGCCATCAATAACGAAAAAGTAGTTGTAAAATGGAGTGAAACAGCTGGAGAAGATTCAGTAGAATTAATAACAAAATAAAATGAAGGAGTTAAGCGTAAACCATTTACTAGGAATCAAATATATTAATGAGAACGACATCAATCTTATTTTTGAAACCGCCGACCATTTTAAAGAAGTTATTAATCGTCCCATTAAAAAAGTTCCTTCACTACGAGATATTACCATTGCCAATATATTTTTTGAAAACAGTACCAGAACCAAACTTTCTTTCGAACTAGCTCAAAAACGCCTTTCGGCAGATGTGGTTAATTTTGCAGCCTCAAGTTCATCAGTAACAAAAGGAGAGACACTAATTGATACGGTGAATAATATCCTTTCGATGAAAGTCGATATGGTAGTGATGCGACACTCTTCACCTGGAGCCGCCGTTTTTTTATCTAAAAATGTGAAAGCAAGTATTGTTAATGCGGGAGATGGAGCACACGAACATCCAACGCAAGGTTTACTAGACGCTTATACGATTAGAGAAAAGCTTGGAGATGTTGCAGGAAAAAAAGTGGTTATTGTGGGTGATATTTTACATTCAAGAGTAGCTTTATCTAACATTTATACTTTACAAAAACTAGGAGCAGAGGTAAAAGTTTGCGGTCCAAAAACATTAATCCCAAAATATATTGATGCATTAGGCGTTAAAGTTGAACCGAACCTACGTAAAGCATTAGAATGGTGTGATGTGGCCAATATGCTCCGCGTACAAAATGAGCGCTTAGATATGAGTTATTTTCCAACCACACGTGAGTACGCAATGCAATACGGTGTAGATAAAAATTTACTGGATTCGTTAAATAAAGAAATTGTCATTATGCATCCAGGCCCTATAAACAGGGGAGTAGAAATTACTTCAGATGTAGCCGATTCAAAACAATCTGTAATATTAAATCAGGTGGAAAATGGTGTGGCAGTAAGAATGGCGGTTATTTATTTGTTAGCATCAAAAATTAAGTAAATTTGTAATATGAAAGTTGAACACAAAGGACACACAATTACTATTAAAGATACCGAAGGTAACTCAACACTTTTTTTGCAAAAAGTTTCCGATCAGTTTAATTCATATAAAGAGAATAATCTTATTTTGGATATTTCTCACGATAAATCGGTCGACATTAAAGCAATTAAAAAGTTTGTTGATTTAGCCAAGAAGTTTAAAAAAGAAAAAAAATCATTTGTGATTGTGGCTAATGAAATTGATTTTAATGATGTTCCTCATTCGTTGCATGTGGTTCCAACATTACTCGAAGCTCATGATTTAATTGAAATGGAAGAAATAGAACGTGATTTAGGATTTTAATTCTAGTTAAAATAGCAATAATAAAAAAGGAACTCATTGAGTTCCTTTTTTATTTTATTTAGTCTTCATCTTCGTCGTCTGAATCATCATCAACTGGTTCGTCAGAATCTGAGTCATCATCATCATCATCACCTGCGTCAGCATCTGCTTTGTCAGTATCCACATCGTCATCATCGCTATCATCATCAATTTCTAGCTCTTTTAGAGCGTCAATTGAATCATCTTCAGTTGCATCATCTTCTAATTCATCATCCTCATCATAATTGATGATTCTGTCTGATAGCTTGGTGCTAATTTTTACTAGGAAAATGGTATCAACAGTTCTCACTTCTACAGCCTCGATAGTTTCGTTTCTAGCGTTTTTAAAACGAACAATATCGGAATCATCATATCCGTCAGGAAATTTTTCGACTAAAAGGTTTAAAATTTCACCCGTAAGTTTTG
>JASLID010000122.1 GCA_030153045.1 Flavobacterium sp. | reverse complement strand
CCATCTAATAACAATATCATGTACGTGTCGGATGCAGCAAAATTGTATAAGAGTACGGATAAAGGGGTTAATTTTACCCTTGTTTACACGTTCCCTACAACAGTTAAAGACATACGTGTTCACTCTTCCAACGGTTCTATCATTTATGCAATTACTCAAGGAACTGCTGGATTGGTTTATAAATCAACCGATTCGGGAGCAAATTTCACCAGTATTAATAACGGTTTGCCTTCTATAGGTAAAAATGTAATTGTACATCAGGCAAATAACGCTTTAAATCCTTTATATGTAGGAACTTCTCTGGGAGTTTACTATAAAGACGATAGTTTGTCTGCTTGGGAACCTTTTGATACAAATTTACCAAATGTCCCTGTAACAGATTTAGAAATAAATTATGTAGACAATAACATAACTGCGGCTACTTATGGAAGAGGAATTTGGAGAGCATCTATTACTTCTAGTTCAGACACCACAGCTCCGTCGGCTCCTGCAGGCTTAACAGCTTCAGGCACAACATCTAGTGCTACTAATTTGTCTTGGACAGCCTCTACAGATGATGTAGGTGTAACTGGTTACGATGTTTACAACGGAACAACATTGGTAACTAACGTTGCAGGAACGACTTATACCGTTACCGGATTAACAGCTTCTACAACGTATTCGTTTACAGTAAAAGCGAAAGATGCTGCGGGTAATCTTTCAGCATCAAGTAATGCGATTAGTGTGACAACATTACCAGTAGTCGCGGCTTATTGTGCTTCTCAAGGAGGTAGTGTTGCTGATGAGTTAATAGGAAGAGTTCAACTAGGAACGATAAATAATCCTTCAACAGGAGGAACGGGTTATACTGATTTTACATCAATTTCTACTAATCTTACCAAAGGAGCAGCTGCAACAATTACAGTAACTCCAACTTGGACCGGAAGTGCTTACGCTGAAGGTTACGCTGTTTGGATTGATTACAATAATGATAAAGATTTTGCAGATGCCGGAGAATTAGTTTGGAGTATTGCCGCTTCAACAACGACTCCAGTTTCAGGGTCTTTCACTGTTCCAACAACTGCAATAACTGGTTCGACAAGAATGAGAGTTTCTATGAAATACAACGGAATTCCAACAGAATGTGAAGCTTTCCAATACGGACAAGTTGAAGATTATTCTGTGAATCTTGTTGTAGGAGATGCTCAAGCGCCAACGGCACCAACAAATTTAGCTGCTTCAGGAACAACTCAAACATCAACTAATTTATCTTGGACTGCTTCAACAGACAATGTTGGTGTAACTGGATATGATGTATACCAAGACGCAACATTAAAAGCTTCGGTTACCGGAACAACTTATGCTGTGACGGGATTAACAGCTGCTACCACTTATGCTTTTTCTGTAAAAGCCAAAGATGCCGCTGGAAATATTTCTGCATCAAGTAACGTAGTAAGTGTAACAACTTCTCCTATAACAGTTACATACTGTGCGTCTAAAGGAAATAGCGTAGCCGATGAGTTTATTGATTATGTTGCTATTGGCGGAATTGCAAACACCACCGGAGCAAATGCTGGCTATGGTAATTTTACAAACTTGGTGGGTAATGTTCCTTACGGTTCAAATACCATTACATATAGTACAGGATTTACAGGCTCTGCTTATACTGAGTTTTGGGCTGTTTGGATTGACTATAACAAAAACGGAACTTTCGAAACTACTGAACAAGTGGCTTCTGGATCCTCTTCAAGCAGTGCTAATTTGTCAAGTACGTTTACAGTACCAACATCAGCTTTAGCTGGAAATACAAGAATGAGAGTTTCGATGAAATACAACGCAGCTCCAACAGCTTGTGAAACTTTCTCTTATGGAGAGGTTGAAGATTATACTGTAAATATTGGAGGTCCTGTAATGGCTGCAATTGAAGCACCTTCTATTACAAACGAAAAAAATATTTTCGATTTCAATATGTATCCGAACCCAGTTGGAGATATTCTAAATGTTTCTTTACTAGACAATAGAAAAGCTATGTTTACGATTTACAACCTGAACGGTCAAAAAATCAAAGACGGAGACACAGAACAAAAAGAAATCAATGTTTCTAATTTAGAAGCCGGCGTTTATATTTTTGAAATAAACGATGGTCAAAAAACATTAACGAAGAAGTTTGTAAAAAAATAATTAAATAGAACAAACTACATTTTTTAAAGGAGCTACATTGTGGCTCCTTTTTTATTTAAAACATTTATGTATTCGAATTATTATAGCAATAAAATTTAACAAAATATACAGAAAAACCATAATGCCAATATTTCATTACAGAATACTTTTAGCAAAACAATTGATTCAAAGTGCTTAGTATCAATTGTTTTTTATTAATTAAACCAACCAATTAAAAATGAAAAAAAAACTACATTATTTAGGAACGTTAACGGCTTTAACGTTCTTTACATGGTCTTCTTTTGCACAAGAAGCTGGAAAAAAAGTAAATAGCATTGAAAAAAATGCGAATGGTACACCAACTTTTGTTTCTTTCAAAGAAAACTCTGATTACAAAAGCTCAGATTTTCAAAAGATTTTCAAAGAACAACTGGGACTAAAACAAGGGCAAAACTTTTCTAAAGTTAGATCAGAAGTTGATCCATTGGGTTTCACACATGAAAAATTTCAATTATTTCATGAAGGCCTTAAAGTAGAATTTACAACTTATACGTTACACTCAAAAAACGGAAAAGTAGCGACTATGTCGGGTGAATTTTATACTATTGGAGCGGTAAAAACGAGACCTTCCATTACCGTACAGGATGCCTTCAATAAAGCGGTGATGCAAATTGGCGCTAAAAGTTATATGTGGGACAATTCAAGCGAATCTCGTTTAATGGGTTACGCTAAACCACAAGGAGAATTGGTGTTGTTGCCAATTGATGATCAAGTAAAATTAGCTTATAAATTTGATATTTATGCCACAGCCCCTGTAAGTAGAGGAGATATTTATATTGACGCTACCACTGGAGAGACATTGTTCTACAATGCAATCATTAAGCATGTTGGTGAACACGGTCATAGCAAAAAAATAAATTCAGGAAATCTGGATTTATTTAAAAAACAATCAATGGTAGTATCAGCAAATGCAGCAACTAGATATAGCGGGACACAATCTATAGAAACTAGTTTAAGTGGAGCTTCTTATATTTTATCAGAAAATACAAGAGGGAATGGTATTCTAACCTTAAACATGAAAAAAGGGACAAATTATTCTGCTGCTGTAAATTTTACAGATGTTGATAATAACTGGACTGCTACTGAATTTAACAATGCTAACAAAGACAATGCGGCTCTAGATGCACATTGGGGGGCAGAAAAAACCTATGATTATTGGAAAAATGTTCACGGAAGAAATAGTTATGACAATTTAGGAACATCATTAAAAAGTTATGTTCACTATGCTAGTAATTACGATAATGCGTACTGGAATGGTAGTGTAATGACTTATGGTGACGGTTCAGGAACTTATTTTGATGCATTAACGTCATTAGATGTAGCTGGTCATGAAATTGGTCATGCCGTTTGTGAAAAAACAGCAGGGCTTGCCTATCAATTAGAATCAGGAGCAATGAATGAAGGGTTTTCAGATATTTGGGGAGCTTGCGTAGAATATGCAGCTGCACCAAACAAACAGCGTTGGTTAATTGGTGAGGACATTGAAAGAAGATCAGGTCATTTAGCGTTACGCTCTATGAGTAATCCAAAAGCTGAAGGCCAACCAGACACTTACGGAGGAACATACTGGGTGAGTCAATCCAGATGCCGTCCTAGAAGTGGTAATGATTATTGTGGTGTTCATACAAATTCAGGAGTATTAAACCATTGGTTTTACATTTTAACAGAAGGGAAAACGGGAACTAACGACATAGGTAATTCGTATAGTGTAACTGGTATAGGCATTGATAAAGCAGCAAAAATTGCTTTTCGTTTAGAAAGTGTTTATTTGTCTGCGAACTCTAATTATTCAAATGCGAGAACCTATGGTATTCAAGCAGCGACAGATTTATTTGGAGCAGGATCACCAGAAGTAATTGCGACGACTAATGCTTGGTATGCTGTTGGAGTAGGTACTGCACCTGCTGTCTTAGTAAATACTGGAGGATCGCCTTCATCTAACTATGGTTTTGCTAGTGAAGCAACGTCAATTAAAGTATACCCAAATCCATTTGAAAACGTTATTAATATAGATATAAATGACAACGAAAATGTTTCATTTAAAATAACTAATTTATTAGGTCAAACAGTAATGGCTGGTCAATTACAAAATAGTTTCATTGATGTTGAAAGTCTTTCAAAAGGAATGTATATGTTAGAAATTACTCAAAATGATACGGTAATGTTATCACAAAAAGTAGTTAAGAAATAGATGAATCTATTAAAATAAAAAGAGAG
Source organism: Flavobacterium sp. (assembly GCA_030153045.1). Classification (GTDB taxonomy): domain Bacteria; phylum Bacteroidota; class Bacteroidia; order Flavobacteriales; family Flavobacteriaceae; genus Flavobacterium. Next base: position 28,074 of record JASLID010000122.1, on the reverse strand, counting down.
CGAATTTCGCTCTCTTTTTTTATACAATTACCTCAAAAGAGGTAGTTTTTGCAATATATAACTTATGTATTCTTCAAAATTTATATATTGGCAAAAAAATCATTTCCTTTGTCATCAGTAATAATAAAAGCGGGGAAGTTTTTAACCGTAATTTTACGAACGGCTTCCATGCCTAATTCTTCAAAATCAACAACCTCTACTTTTAAGATGTTGTCTTGTGCCAATATAGCTGCAGGCCCTCCAATTGACCCTAAATAGAATCCACCATACTTGTTGCAAGCATTCATTACTTCCGGAGAACGGTTTCCTTTAGCAAGCATAATCATACTTCCTCCAGCCGCTTGAAATTCATCAACATAAACATCCATACGACCAGCAGTGGTTGGTCCAAAACTTCCTGAAGGCATTCCTTCTGGAGTTTTCGCAGGACCGGCATAATACACAGGATGATTCTTAAAATATTCTGGCATTGGTTTTCCGGCATCTAATAATTCTTTAATTTTCGCATGGGCAATATCACGAGCTACAATTAAAGTACCGTTTAATTTCAATCTAGTTTTAATAGGGTATTTAGATAATTCGGCTAAAATTTCAGCCATTGGTCTGTTTAAATCTACCTCTACTGGTGCTTCTAAATGTGGCGCTACTTCGGGTAAAAATTGTTTTGGATTCACTTCCAACTGTTCTACGAAAATACCGTCTTTCGTAATTTTGCCTTTAATATTTCTGTCGGCCGAACAAGAGACACCTAATCCAACTGGACAAGAAGCAGCATGGCGTGGCAAACGAATGACACGAACATCATGTGTGAAATATTTCCCTCCAAATTGAGCTCCAATTTGACTTTCTTGACAAATTTTATGGATTCTTTTTTCCCATTCTAAATCACGAAAAGCTTGACCAGCCATGTTTCCAGAAGTTGGCAAATGATCAAAATAACCGGCAGACGCTTTTTTAACCGCCGCTAAGTTCGCTTCTGCAGAAGTTCCTCCTACTACAAAAGCCAAGTGATAAGGTGGACAAGCTGAAGTTCCTAAATCTTTTATTTTTTCGCGAACAAATTCTTCCATTGATTTTTCGTTCAACAGCGATTTTGTTTTTTGGTACAAGAATGTTTTGTTTGCCGAACCACCACCTTTTGCTAAAAACAAGAATTCGTAAGAATTTCCTTTTTTGGCATAAATATCAATTTGAGCTGGAAGATTAGAACCTGAATTCTTTTCTTCAAACATGCTAATAGGCACAATTTGCGAGTAGCGTAAGTTTTTTTCTTGGTAAGTATTAAAAATCCCTTTCGATAACCACTCGGCATCATCGGCACCAGTATATACATTTTCACCTTTTTTTGCCATAACGATAGCCGTTCCAGTGTCTTGGCAAGAAGGTAATTGCCCATCTACAGCTACGGCTGCATTTTGCAGTAAGTTGTAGGCTACGAATCGATCATTATCAGTAGCTTCGGGATCATTTAAAATTCCGTTTAGCATTTTTAAATGAGAAGTTCTCAACATAAATGAAACATCGTTCATGGCTACTTGAGAAAGTAATTCTAAACCTTTTGGGTCGATGGTTAACACTTCGCGGTCACCAAACTTTTCAACTTTTACGTAGTCGGAAGTTATTTTTTTGTATTGAGTATCATCTTTTAAAATAGGATACGAATCTTGGTATATAAAGTCCATTGTATGTGAATTTTGAGCGGTAAAGATAGAAAATAATAAAGAAAAGCCCATTAAAAATGAGCTTTTGCAATGTTATCAGGTTGAAAATAAATTATTTTAAAATCATTTTTTTTACAGTTTGCGATTGGCCATACTCCAGTTTTTCAATAAAACTAAAAGTAGCATCTGGGAAGCTAGTCCATGGATTGGTTCCTAAATATAATTCTTTAAGATTCACCAAGTTTATAATTTCTGATGGAAGTGTTTTGAATTGATTTTCATCCAAATCTAACACGGTAAGATTTGTTAACTTACCGATATCTGCCGAGAGTTTCTTTAATTGGTTTTTCTCTAAAATTAAAGTTTTCAAATTAGTAAGTGTCATGACTTCCGGAGGTAGCGTTTGAATCAGATTGTTTTTTAGATTTAAATCCGTTAACAGAACTAAATTTCCAATTTCAACAGGTACAACTGCAATGGCATTTTTTTCTAAGTTTAAAACCTTCATTTTATTTAAATTCCTTATTTCTAAAGGAATTTCTTTAATCTTATTGTCAAATAAAACCAAATCGGTTAGGTTGACTAGGTTGCCAATTTCAACTGGAAGTGCATCGACTTTGTTGTAACTTAAATTCAGTTTTTTCAGTTTGATCATCTTTCCTAAAGACACAGAAATAGTTTCAATTTTACTTTTCTGAATCTCCAGTTTTTCTAAACTCGGCAATTTTGTAATTTCTAAAGGGAATCGTAAAAACTGGTTGTTGTTCAAATACAATTCTCTTAGCTTGGTCAATTTGCTAATCTCAATAGGTAAAGATTGAAGGTTATTGTAGTTTAAGTATAGTCTTTCAAGATTTACAAAACGTCCAATTTCTACGGGTAATTTAGTAAGGCTTCTATTGTTTAAATTGAGCTCCTTGTATTTTTCAGGATTTTCACAATTCATGATGTCGTTTGTAGAACGACTTTCTGCTTCTTGTGCCTGTATCGTTGCACAACTAAATAAAGCTAATAACAGCAATTTTCTTAAGGTGTTCATAAGTTATAATTTGGGGGTTGACAAAAATAATAATCTTTTGGAAAGAAAGTAATTATAATCAAAAAACTATTCAAAAAACTAAAAAAACCAACTCGCCACAAATATCGCTGTAATTACACAAATCACATCAACTAAAAGCATCGTTCCTAATGCATAACGGGTGTTTTTTATGTTAACCGAACCAAAGTAAACGGCAATCACATAAAAAGTACTTTCGGCACTGCATTGAAAAATACTACTTAATCTTCCTGTCATGGAATCGGCTCCAAAAGTATTCATCGAATCAATTAAAAACCCTCGAGATCCTGCAGAACTAAATGGTCTAAGCATTGCTACAGGTAGAGCGTCAGTAATTTCTTTACTTACTCCCATATTAGAAAAAGCAAAAGCAATCCAGTGGCTAATAATTTCAAATAAACCACTGTTTCGGAATAACGAAATAGCTACCAACATTCCTAAAACATAAGGAAAAATAGTAACACCTGTTTTAACACCATTATTGGCTCCAGTTACAAAGGCTTCATAAACAGTAGTCCCAGCTTCGGTAAATTTCTTTTCCTTGATAAAGGATAAAATTAACGTAAAAGCAATAATTCCTACCAATATCAATGCTGAAAGATTAGAGGTAAAATAGTTTTTACCTATTAAATCCAAATGGTTTACATACATTAACAAACCTATAATTGCAGCAATTAACACCATTAAGCCTATTACTAAAGACGCGCTTTTAAAATTAATTTTTTGTTTCACACCCACAATAAGAAAAGCAGCAATGGTACCTATAAAAGAGGTGATAATACAAGGCAGCATGACATCGGCCGGGTTACTGGCGCCAGCAGCTGCACGATAACCAATGATAGAAGTTGCTATTAAGGTAAGTCCTGAAGCATGCAGACACATAAACATGATTTGAGCATCACTTGCCTTGTCTTTTTCGGGGTTGATAGTTTGCAAACTTTCCATAGCTTTTAATCCAAATGGTGTAGCCGCTGAATCTAAACCTAAAAAATTAGCCGCAAAGTTTAAAGTCATGTAGGAAATGGATGGGTGATTTTTGGGAATGCTTGGAAACACTTTTACGAATACCGGACTCAGCACTTTAGCCAATTTTTCAGAGGCACCTGAAATGATTAAAAGCTCCATTAACCCGCAGAAAAATGCCAAATAAGCCATAAGCGGCAGAATTAAATCGACTAAAGTATTTTTACAAGTGGGTAATAAACCATCGGATTTTTGAACCTCACTAAAAATTTTGACTACTTTATTTTTATAAACGTAAGTGGTATCAGGATTGGTTTCAACTTTATTGATGACAATAGTTTGTTCAGGGGCTTTCTCAATGCTGTCTTTTACGAAAGCAGGAATCTCATTTAGGTATTTTTCTGAAATTAAAACCGGCTCGTCTTTTTTCCCATTTAAAACATAATCTATAGTATAACTATTGCCTGTAAACAAGCTAATCACAACAAATACAATTGAAGAGATAAAAATTACCAGCCAAAATCTACTTAATACCATAATCTTATTTTTTTGTAAATGTACTATTAAATGAATTTCCTGCAAAAAAGTTAAGCGAGTATGATAAAAAACAAGTTAAGAACAGGTTATAAACGACTTAAAAACGATTTTATTAAAAAAAATGTGCTATAATTGCTTTTTTTTAAAAATTTTACGAATTATAATAATAATTAACCAAATTAAATTATGAAAAACAAATACTTGATTTTATGTATTTCTGTGTTTTGTTCTGTTGTTGCAACATCTCAGACCAAAGAAGATACTGAAAAAATCATAAGGAGTTATGATTTAGAGAAAATTAAAGCAAAGCAAATTGAGTTTAAAAAATCTCAGTTTGAACAAAAGCAGAAAGCTTTAAGGCTTGCTAGAGTCAATGGTTGGCCTGAATTTATAAAAAATGATAATGGGACAATAGATGAACTTATGAAAGTTACTCCAGACGGTTTCCCTATTTATTATTCAAATAATAATTTAAATGCTGCTAGATCTACCCGTGCAAATTATTTAAATGCTGGCGGTTCAATGGGATTGTCTCTTGATGGACAAGGAATGGTTGCTCGTGTTTGGGACGGAGGAACTGTAAGAAGAACCCATAATGGGTTTACGAATAGGGTAACAACAGTTGATGATGTTGCAGGAACCACTTATAATTTCCATGCAACACACGTGACAGGAACCATAATGGGAATCAACATCGCTCCAGGGAACAATACTAAAGGGATGGCGTCTCAAGCTACGGCAAGAACCTTCTATTGGGATAATGATGAATCTGAAGCTTTGTCTGAAGTACAAGGAGGGATGCTATTATCCAATCATTCTTATGGTGTTTATGTTACAAATCCAAACACAGGAGTAACATTGCCTTCTTGGTATATTGGAGCTTATTCTGAAGATGCAAGAACGTGGGATGAGATAGCATATATATCTCCTTATTACTTACCGGTTATGTCGGCAGGAAATGACGGAACTAATAATAATAATGCAGCGCCTATTGCTGCGGGTTATGATAAACTAACAAGTAACAAAACAGCGAAAAATATTCTTGTTGTTGCCAATGCAAATGATGCTACAATAGCTCCCGATGGTACATTAACCTCTGTGACCATCAATACAAGTAGTAGTCAGGGCCCTACTGATGACAGAAGGATTAAGCCAGATATTACTGGGAATGGGACTAATGTAACGTCGCTTCTAGAAACTAGCGATATAGCAACGGGTCCTCTGACAGGAACTTCAATGTCTTCGCCTAACGTAATGGGTACACTATTGTTGGTTCAACAACACAATAAAGATATCACGGGTGGTTTTATGAAAGCGGCTACTCTAAAAGGATTGGCTTGCCACACGGCTGATGATGCTGGGAATCCTGGCCCAGACGCAAAGTTTGGATGGGGATTGTTAAATGCCAAAAAAGCGGTTGAAACATTAAATCAAAATGGTCTACAATCATGGGTTTCGGAAGAAACGTTAGTACAAGGACAGGTTTTTACAAAAACGGTTTCAGCAGTAGGAGGAATGACACCTCTTATTGCTTCTATAACATGGACGGATGTTGCTGGAGTTGCCAAAACTGATACATCACCAGTAAATGACTTAACACCTGTTTTGATTAATGATTTAGACATCAGAATTACAAGAAATGCTGTTACGAGATTTCCATGGAGATTACAGGCTAACCCAGCTTTAAACGCTCTTAGAGATGCTGATAATAATGTAGATAATATTGAGCGTATTAATGTTGATGGGCCAGTAGCAATAGGAGATTATATCATTACGGTTACACACAAAGGAAATTTGGCAAATAATATTCAAAATTTCTCACTTATTGTAACAGGGATAACATCAACATTTGCAATTAATCCAACATCAGATAATTTAACAGTTTGTGACAACCAAAATGCAGCTTTTAATTTTGCCTATAAGCAAACAGGTGCGGGAACCACAAATTTTACGGCTACAGGATTGCCTGCGGGAGCTATTGCAACATTTAATAATAATTCATTATCTGCTGACGGAACTGTCGTTATGACTATTTCAGGGTTGACAAACGTTGCTGCGGGAGAGTATACAATTGGTGTGCAAGCAACTAATGGTACAGAAACTGAAATAAGAAATAGAACATTAAGAGTTTATAAAACAACATTCCAAAACACAACTTTAACAACACCAGTAAATAATCAAAATCCAGTTGCAACGACAATACAATTAAACTGGAATAAGGATATTAATGCAGAATCATACCGTGTTGAAGTGGCAACAGACAATAATTTTACTAATATCATTTCTACATCAACTGTAGTTGACAATTATAAAGCATTGAATGATTTAAGTACGGAAACAAAATATTACTGGAGAGTATTTCCAATAAATAGATGTGGTGAAGGAACTAATCCAATTGCTTCTGTTTTCACCACTGGAAAATATACTTGTGGATCAAATAGTTATTCTGCTACTGATTTTAGTACTGCCCACATTGGTAGTACAGCAAATAGTTTTGCAAGTGTTCCTATTATAGTGCCGGATGATATTAAAATTGGTGATTTAAATGTGGCTCTTCAGGTTACACATACATGGATTGGAGATATGATAATCTCTTTAACAGGTCCAGCAGCAATTGGTAGCCCTGAAATAATTTTATTAAATCAACCTTGTGTAGGTGCAAATGCTACTTATCCAAATATTCAAGCGACACTAGATGATTCAGGTGTAATTCATGGTTGTGCAGCAACAGCGCCAGTTGTATCTGGAACTGTAAAACCATTTGAAGGTTTACATAATTTTAATGGATTAAGTGCTCAAGGAACTTGGACTTTAAATGTACTTGATGTAGGTGCTAATGATTCAGGTGACATAAACGCAGTTACTTTAAATTTCTGTAAAATGGAGCCATCAACTTTAAGCACAAGTGATAACGTATTTAATAAAATGGCTATATATCCAAATCCAACAAAAGGGTTGTTAAATATTAATTTGAACACACTTTTAGAAGGAGAGACTGTGTATACTATTTATGATATTCAAGGTAGAAAAATCATGCATAAATCATCCAACAATACGAGTGAAACTTTAAGTATCGAAAATTTTACTGATGGTGTGTATATGCTTTCTATCGAAAATGGAAACAATAAAACAACCAAAAAAATAGTGTTGAATAAGTAATAAGCATTACTTATTTGTTAAAAATGTCCCGAACTTCGGGGCATTTTTTTTATTTTAAACATGAATAATCTCTTCGTCAATTAATAAATCTTCTCGTCGCAATCGAAGAAAAACCTGAGCAACAGCAATGACATCTTTCTCACAATAGGTCACAATGCGGTCAATGTCTTTTTCAACATAAAAAACATGTGCGACCTGACTACCATCGATGTCATCTTTTGAGGTTGGGATACCCAAAATCTTGGTTAACAATTTTAAAGAAGTAAAATGTTTGTAATCGCCAAATTTCCATAATTCTAAAGTGTCCAAATGTGGGATTTCCCAAGGTTTTTTGCCAAATAAATTCAACTTATTTGGAATGGCAATTTGGTTAATAATCATTCTTCTCGCCATAAACGGAATGTCGAACTCTTTGGCATTATGTCCACATAAAAGGTGCTGTGGCTGATTGAAATGATTGTTTAAAAGATTATTGAAGTCTTTTAGGATTTTTTCTTCGGGACCAAAAAAAGAAGTGACTCTGAAATGTCTTATGTCTCCTTTAAAGGTAAAATACCCCACAGAAATGCAAACAATTTTCCCAAACTCGGCCCAAATTCCGGCGCGATCATAAAATTCTTCAGGAGTGAAATCATCTTTGCGTTGGTATTGTGTTTTTTGTTCCCAAAGATGTTGAAAATCTTCATCAAGTGTGTTGTAGTTTTCTTGTTCCGGAACGGTTTCAATGTCTAGAAATAGAATATTTTCCAGTTGGATTTTTTCGATCATTACTTTATCATTTTGGCGTTTATGTTACGAATGTAAAGAATTGAATTGAAATCTGCAATGCCTATTTTTAAAACAAACTTTGCTGTGTCGTAGGATTTTCGTGTTCCAAAAGCCATTTTTTTCGCCATAATCCACCAGCATAACCCGTGAGCGAGCCGTCGGTTCCAATCACGCGATGACAAGGAACGACAATCCAAAGCGGATTTTTTCCATTAGCAGAAGCCACGGCGCGAATGGCTTTAACATCGCCCAGCTTTTTGGACAAATCCATATAAGACATGGTTTTTCCAAACGGAATTTTAAGTAATTCCTGCCATACTTTTTGTTGAAAATCGGTTCCTTTTGGGTTGAGTTTGAAATTGAAATCGGTTCTTTTCCCTTCGAAATAATCTTGTAATTGAATGACAGCTTCTTGTAATTCGGAAGGAATTTGGGAAGTAACCTCTCCTTCGGACAAAACCGAAATGATGGCAATTCCGTTTTCGTCGCCTTCAATTTTGGTGATACCTAAGGGTGAATTGATAAAAGCTGTTTTCATTTGATAAAAATAATGAATTTCAACAAAAAAGCCATCCGAAGATGGCTTAGATTTTTTTATTTTGAATGACTTAAAATATACGCTTCCAATGCTTTTAATTCTTCTGCGGGAAGATTTTTTGTAATGGCAAAATTGGTTTTCATCACTTCATATTGACTAGGATCCACAATGGGTTTGGCCTCGCCTTTTAGAAATTCGACAATATTTCCACCTTTGTCTTTATACATTTGAGCAATTTCGGCAATGCTTGGACCTATGACTTTCTGATTTTCTTTATGACACGAAAAACACCTTCCTTTGTCGTCAAAAATCTCCTGCCCTAATTGTTCTGGAGTTTGTGCAATTTCAGTGTTTGGATATAAGGATTCTTTCTTTTTTTCTTCATTTTTGCATGACGCAAGTGTCAATAAGAAAAATACAACGACAATTCTTTTCATGCTTACTTCTTCATTAAAATAGCTGCTTCTTTAGCAAAATAGGTCGAAATAAGACTCGCTCCGGCACGCTTGATACACATTAATTGTTCCATCATGATTTTGTCGTGATCCAACCAGCCTCTTTCAGCTGCCGCTTTAATCATGGCATATTCACCAGACACATGGAAAACAGTTACCGGAACATTCACGGCATTTTTTACTTCACGAACGATATCCAAATAAGCAATACCCGGTTTTACCATCACCATATCAGCACCTTCTTCCACATCAGACAAAGCTTCTTTAATCGCTTCGATACGGTTGGCATAATCCATTTGGTAGGTTTTTTTGTCTTTAGGAATGTCGACATTATCCACTGGCGCACTGTCTAAAGCGTCACGGAAAGGACCGTAAAATGCCGAAGCATATTTCGCCGAATAACTCATGATTCCCACATGATGAAAACCAGCAGCATCCAATCCTTGGCGCAAACGCAAGACACGACCGTCCATCATGTCGCTTGGCGCCACAAAATCGGCACCCGCTTGAGCATGAGAAACCGCCATTTTTACCAACGCTTCATTGGTAGCATCGTTAGCAATGTCTCCGTTTTCAATAATTCCGTCGTGACCGTAAATCGAATACGGATCCAAAGCAACATCTGGCATTACAATCATTTCCGGACAAGCGGCTTTAATAGCTCGGATGGCCTGTTGCATCAATCCATTCGGATTCCAGGCTTCTTTACCCGTATTATCTTTTAGGTTTTCACTTACTTTTACATAAATATTGACAGCACGAATGCCTAAATCGTATATTTCTTTGACTTCTTTGACTGTTAAATCGATCGATCGACGGTAAATTCCAACCATGGAAGGAATTTCCACCTGTACATTTTCTCCTTCTGTAATAAACATAGGAAACATGAAATCGGATGGACTTAATGTGGTTTCACGAACTAATGAACGAATACTTTCGTTTACGCGTAATCTTCTACCTCTGTGTAATGGAAACATAATTTGATATTCAAATATTGAGGGTGTAAAGGTACTGATTTCCCTTTAATATCTTTATTTCACAAATGATGACAATATGTTAATTAAATCCTATTTTTGCGCCATGAAAAAATTGATTTTATTAAGTATTTTCTTTCTGCTCACTGGGTGCTTTGAAATTACCGAAAAGATTAAGCACAACAAGGATCAATCTGGAGAGTATAGCTTGGTGGTTGATTTTTCCAATTCATGGCTTAAGATGAAATCGGCAATTATGCTACAAGAGGTTGATGGTGTTAGCATTCCCAATGAAGAGGATATAAAATTAAAATTAACACAGTTCAAAGCGGAAGCATTGAAAGTCAAAGGCATTTCAAAGGTTTTGACTTCTCATGATTTTAGCAATTACATTTTTAGAATTAACTTTTCGTACAACTCTGTTGAAGCGTTGAATAAAGTATTAAATACGATCGACAAGAAAAATAATCTAATACATTTTAAAGAAACTAATGGAAGATTTGAACGCATTGCTTCGTATCCGTTGCCTAAAAATTTGACCAAAAATGAGGATAAAAAAGAAGATTTGTTAAAGGCAAACATCACTGCGGTTTACACTTTTGATAAAGAAGTGGCTACCGTTCAAAACCCGAATTGCAAACTTTCAAAATCCAAAAAAACAGTGTTTTTAAAGCAGAATATATGGAATGTTTTAAACAACAATAAACTGATGAACAATTCCATAAGCTTTACCCCTTAAATTATGAAAAAGTACTTTTATTTGTTTTTAATTCTTCCTGTTTTGGTTTTCGGTCAGGAAAAGAATTACGATTATTTTGTTCAGTTCAATACACAGCAGTTTGCTAAAAAAGCCAATATGGACAGCTTGTTCAATCACAAGGCATTTAAAAATTTTAACAAAGAAAATGCTAAGTTGAAATTGAATGATTTTATGTCATTTGTTGACAAATCAAAACCGGTTATCATTCACGGAAATTTTACCGATAGTATTCCGTATTATCAAATTTCACTGCCTTTAATTGATGATAAGGGACTGCAACAATTCGTTCAGCGCAAGATAGATCAGGCAAAAGAAAATGATTCTATTGTGGAAACAGTTAAGAGTTATCCTAAATATCAGATATACTCATCTAAAAGTGACAGTTATACTTTGGCATGGGACAAGAAAAATTTAGTAGTGTATGGTGTTTTGAATGCATTTCATAAAAATGAATACAAAGGATTTGAAATAGATACGATGGATGTTGCTGAAGCGGTTGTCGATTCGACAGCTGTTGCTGAAGAATATGTAGTTGAAGAAGCAGTAGAACCAGCAACCGAAGCGATTGTCGAGGATGTAGTTCATGCTGCTGAAGTTGCTCAGGAAAATGAGGATTCTGATGAAGAATCAGAAGAATCAGAAGAAGATGAAGAATATAACGATGAGTATTACAGGAAACTGGATGAAGAGCGTGAAAAAGAGCGTGAAAAAGAACGAATTGAAAAACAAGTCAAACAAGAAGCACAAGTAGCACTTTTGTTTGAAGAAGGTTTTGTCATGCCGTTTTCAGATAAAATAAATAGCAAAGCCGACATTTCTGCATGGTTAAATTACGCTTCGTTTTCTTCAAGTATGAATAGTTTCAGATATTTGTACAGATTTATGCCTTCGGTTGGAACTTATGAGACAGAACACGCTATTAAAGGAATGAATGCCGATTTCTATTTTGAAAATGATAAAGCCCGAATAGAGCAAACGGTTGAATATTCTGAACCTTTGGCTAAAATTGTGAGTAAAGTAATTTCCGGAAAACCAAATAAAAACATTTTCAAATATTTTCCAAGTGAAGCACCATTGGCTTATATGTCATATCACGTAAATACGGAAGAGGCACTGAAAAATTATCCTAAATTGACAGAGCAAGCTTTAGCGAATTTACCTTTGGAGAAACAAGATATTGAAATTATAACAGATTTGTTTACAACCATCATCGATGAGAAGGCAACTGCTTCAATTTTTGACGGAGACTTATCAGTATTTTTGCATAACATTGAGTCCTACACCGAAAAGGTTACTTCTACTACATATGATGAAGATTATGAAGAAGTGGAAGAAGAAAAAGTGATCAATAAAACAAGACCTATTTTTTCAGTGGTGATGACTTCGACACATCCTACCATGACCGAAAAACTGTTAGATTTGGGAGTTAGAAAAAAGGTATTGCTAAAAGAAAATAATTATTATGTCATTAAAAAATCATCACCAGAGTTTGGTCCAATCGTTTTGCTTAAAGATGGGGATGTTTTTGTAATTACTAACGGATTGAAATATCTGAATAATGGATTGAAATCTGATTTTGCATTGGATACTAAGAAACAAATGGCAAAGAATTATATCTCAGGAAACTTGAATATTAAAGATTTTATTAAAAAAATGATGGAAGCTGGTGAGTCATCGAAAGACGCCGAAAGAATAGCAAAGATTAGTAAACAATTTAAAAACCTACAATTTAAATCTTCCAAAAAACTAAAAGAGAATAAAATGAAATTTGAAATGGAATTTAATTCGAATTTCGCTGATCAAAATATTATTCTTCAGTCATTAGATTTATTCGACTATCTGAATTAAAGAGTAAACAATAAAAAAACGCCGCAAGTACATTGCGGCGTTTTTTTATTATATCCATTCAACTGGATTTTCTAATACTTTAATCAACTTTTCTTCTTCACTTCCTTTCTCCGGATGATGGTCATAAACCCACTGTACATGTGGCGGTAAACTCATTAGGATGCTCTCCATTCTTCCGTTGGTTTTTAATCCGAATAAAGTGCCTTTGTCGTGTACCAAATTAAATTCGACATAGCGACCACGACGAATTTCCTGCCACGTTCTGTTTTCTGGAGTATAAGGTAAATTTTTTCTTCTTTCTAAGATGGGAACATACGCTTCGAGGAAACTATTGCCGACTTCCAAAACAAAACTGAACCAGTTTTCCATCGACATTTGTTCGGTTGCTTTACAATGGTCAAAAAACAATCCGCCAACACCTCGCGCTTCATCACGATGAGCGTTCCAGAAATACTCGTCACATTGCTTTTTAAACTTAGGATAAAATTCAGGATTGTGTTTGTCACAGGCATTTTTACACGTTTGATGAAAATGTTTGGCGTCTTCTTCAAACAAATAATAAGGGGTTAAATCCTGTCCTCCACCAAACCAAGAGTTAATGGTGTTTCCCGCTTTGTCGTACATTTCAAAATAACGCCAGTTGGCATGAACCGTTGGCGCCATAGGATTTTTCGGATGAATGACCAAACTCAATCCGCAGGCAAAAAAGTCAACATCACCCACATTGAAATAGGTTTGCATCGCTTCCGGTAATTTTCCGTGCACTGCCGAAATATTTACGCCTCCTTTTTCAATTGCTGCTCCGTTTTCGATAACGCGCGTTCTTCCGCCGCCGCCTTCTGGGCGATCCCAAAGGTCTTCACGAAATTTAGCCTGACCGTCAGCTGTTTCCAATCCTTTGCAGATTCGATCTTGTAAATTTTGTATGTAGGTGTAGAATTTATTTTTCATTTGTATTAATACTAAGTAATGAAACCAATATCATAACGGTTCCTATTAAACATATCCAATCTCTAAATAAATAATGAATAACAACTATTGGAGTACCATTCCAATAATCTTCATATGAAACATATATGTATTTAAAATAAAATAACGTTGATATAACGAAGAACAAGCCAATTGAAAGAAATATTTTTATTTTGCCCCATTTTGGTTTTAATAAATCATTTAAAATAAAAACAATAGGTAGAATATAAAGGCTAAAAATTATAAAGTGAACCATTTGATTAAACCAAAAAATATGGAAGAACTTATTAATTATGAATAGTATTAATATTAGATATATTGAACTCGATATAACAAAAATATTCTTCCATTTAGGTTTATTAACTTCACAAAAATAAGTGCTTATAATAACTGTAAACAGACTTATTATAATAACTGTCATCAGTATAATTCTTCCGTAGTTGTGAATTACTTCGTAATTTGAATTTAAATATTGAATTTTAGGATTTATTAATAGATCAATAAATCCTAAAAGCGCAATAAAATAAGATAGATACTTTATGTAAGTGTAGAATTTATTTTTCATGAGCTAATTCATATAATTCCATATCCAATGGTTTTTCATTGGTTGGAGTAAATTCATTGAGTAATATTCCTTTCCAGGTAAAACCACATTTTTCAGCGACTTTTACACTTCCAAGATTTGTTTTGTGAGCAATAATCTGAAGTGTTTTCAAATCCAATTCATCAAAAGCAAATTTTGAAAGTTCTTTTACTGCAAAAGTAGTCAAGCCTTTTCCTTCAAATTCAGCACCAATACAATACGCAAACTCTCCTTGTTTTGTGGTCCAATCTATTTTTTTAATGATGATTAGGCCCGCAATATTTTGAGAGTTTTTCTCTCGAATGGCAAAAGTAAAATTTGTCTTCTCTTGAATTTCCTTTTCTTTTAAAACAATGTAGGCTATCGATTTTTCAATAGTGTCATTGCTGGAAAGCGTTAAAGGGAAAAACTTTCGAAGCCTTTCATTATTGTCAACCATAAATTGATACAACTGATGGGCATCGGTTGGTTTTAATTGGTCGATAATAAAATCTTCGGCAATCATTATTTTTGGTATTCTTTCACTGCATCAATAAATGCTTTGGCGTGATCTACAGGGATATTTGGTAAAATTCCGTGACCTAGATTTACAATGTAATTGTCTTTTCCGAATTCGTCAATCATTTCATGAACCATTTTTTTGATGGTTGGAATAGGTGATAACAATCTTGACGGGTCGAAATTTCCTTGTAGCGTAATTTTTCCACCAGACAGGTAACGTGCATTTCTTGGCGAACAAGTCCAATCTACTCCAAGAGCAGAAGCTTTACTTTTTGACATTTCGCCCAAAGCAAACCAGCATCCTTTTCCGAAAACGATGACTTTGGTATCCTCAGCTAAAGCTTCTACGATTTGGTTGATGTATTTCCACGAGAATTCCTGATAATCTACAGGTGATAGCATGCCTCCCCAAGAATCGAAAATCTGAACCGCGTTAACACCCGCTTTTACTTTTTCTTTTAAATATAAAATCGTGGTGTCTGTAATTTTTTGCAATAAAACATGAGCTGCTACCGGATTTGAGAAACAGAATCCTTTGGCCATATCAAAACTTTTGGAACCTTTTCCTTCCACAGCATAACAGAAAATGGTCCATGGTGAACCGGCAAAACCAATTAATGGCACTTCGTCGTTCAACATTTCTTTCGTTAATTTGATGGCGTCCATGACGTAACCTAAAGTTTCATCAATGTTTGGAACAATGACTTTTTCTACATCTTGTGGGGTACGAATCGGATTAGGTAAAAACGGACCCACATTTTCTTTCATCAAGACTTCAATTCCCATAGCTTGAGGAACTACCAAAATATCCGAGAATAAAATCGCGGCATCCGGAGCAATTCTACGAATAGGCTGTACTGTAATTTCAGCTGCTAATTCTGGAGTTTGGCAACGGGTGAAGAAATCGTATTTGTCACGCAAAGCGATAAATTCCGGTAAATATCTTCCTGCTTGACGCATCATCCAAACGGGTGGACGAGTTACTGTTTCATTATTTAAGGCGCGTAAAAAAAGGTCGTTTTTAATCATTGTTTCTTTTTTATATACCTGACAGGTTTCAAAAACCTGTCAGGTATTCAAATTATTTAAATTCGTTGATGCACTGAATGATTGTGTTTTCAACGGTGGGTTGATTGGCAATCACAATGTTTTTAATTTTATTTATTTCCAAAGCTTCTGCAGTAGTGTTACCTATGCAAATGCAGGTTTCGTCTTTGATTTTATTTTCCCTCAAATAACTGTCTACCGCTGACGGACTGAAAAACAGAATCCCATCTACTTTGGAATTTATTTTTTCTGGCGTCAAAAGCGTTTCGTAAACCGTAATTTCGTTGAATTTGATGTGTGCTTGTTTTAACGCATCTGGCAAAGTGTCTTTACGTAAGTTACCACTGAAAAAAGTATAACTTTCATTCCCATATACCAAAGCGATAATCTCGGCTAAGTCTTGAGCATAACCAGTGTATGCCATGACATTAAACCCGTGCTCTTCTAACAATGCTTTGGTTTTTAAACCTACACAAAAAGTGTTTTTTGATTTTAATTGGTCGATTTTTTCGTGTTGTAAAACACTTAAAACTGCATTTTGACTCGTAAAAATCAAATTTTCGTTAATGTGATTTAAGTCAAAATTTTTATTGTGAATTTTAATGAAATCGGCTTCAATGACATTGAAATTGGCATTCAATAAATATTGTTTCTGATTGGGTAACAGTTTTTTTGTGGACAGTATGCGAATTGGATCTGACATTATTTCTGAAGTGTTTCTTTAATATTTGCCATCAATTTGGAACCGCCATTGTTTAAAATTTCCTGTGCCAAATGGTAGCCTAGCTTTTTCCATTCATTTAATGGAACCGATCTTTCAATTTCAATTTTCTCTTTTCCATCAACAGACAAAAGAACGCCTTTGAATAAAATAGTTTCGTCGTCTTCGTTGTGAATAGCGATAGCTCCAATAGGTGCGGTACAACCACCTTCAAGTGTTCTTAAAAATTGGCGTTCAATATGAGTGCAGACTTCGGTTTCAATATCGTTAAGATGGTACAACGCTTCTTGTGAAAACGTGTCATTTTCCATCGCAACCACCATCATAGCACCTTGTGCCGGCGCCGGAACCATCCAATCTAAATCGATAAAAGTAGCTGGTTTTAAGTTGATTCTTTCCAGTCCTGCTGCGGCAAAAACAGCGCCATTCCAATCGTTGTCCTGTAGCTTCTGCATGCGGGTATTTACGTTTCCGCGTAAATCGACCACAGTATGATTTGGGTATTTGTTGAGCCATTGAGCTTGACGGCGTAAGCTTCCAGTGGCAATAGTTCCTTCTTCGTTTAGAAAATCAAGGTTGCCTTTATGAACCAAAATATCCAGAACATTGGCTCGTTCTAAAACAGCAGCTTGAACAATACCTAGAGGTAGGGCAGTGGGCACGTCTTTCATGGAGTGAACCGCAATGTCAACCTGACCGGAAATCATAGCAACATCTAATGTTTTGGTAAAAATTCCGGTGATGCCTAATTCGTATAATGGCTTGTCTAGAATAATATCGCCAGTTGATTTTACAGCAACGATTTCGGTTTTATAACCCAAATCATTTAGTTTTTTTTCGACTGTGTGCGCTTGCCAAAGAGCAAGTTCACTATCTCGAGTTCCTATGCGAATTATTTTAGACATTATTTTGCTTTTTCTATTTGAAAAACTTTCTGAATCCAATCGATACTTTCATCCACCATTGTGTTGTCATCTTTTAGATGATTGGCAAAATGATTGGTGATTTTTTGAATGATTCTATTACTGATTAGTTCGGCCTGTTCTTCATCGAAATTAGATAATTTTTTTCGTTGAAAATTCAGCTCGGTTTCTTTAATTGTATTCAATTTTGCTTTTAAAGCATGAATTGTGGGTGCGTATTTTCGACCGTTCATCCAAGCGATGAATTCGTCTTTTATTTCTTCAATGATGGCTTCTGCGGCAGGAATGTGTTGTTTTCTGTTTTCTAAAGTTTCATCGGTAATTTGAGACAAGTCATCTAAATGCACTAAAGTCACGTTTTCTAAATCCTTTACATTCTCATGTACATTTTTCGGAATCGATAAATCCAGAATTAACATCGGTTTTTTCAAGTTTAAAATCGCTTTGTCAATCGTAGGGTTCTGAGCTCCCGTTGCCACAACTAAAACATCAGCTTTTTGAACTTCCGTTTGTAAATCGGCGTAATCTTTCACAATCAGATTTAGTTTTCCGGCCAGTTTTTCGGCTTTGTCTTTGGTTCTGTTAATTAAAGTGATGTGTTCATTTTTAGAATGTTTTACTAAGTTTTCACAGGTATTTCTTCCGATTTTTCCTGTTCCGAAAAGTAAAATATTTTTATCTCCAATATTTTCTACATTTCGCATGATGTATTGCACTGATGCAAATGACACTGAAGTTGCGCCTGAAGAAATTTCGGTTTCGGTTTTTATTTTTTTGCTCGCCTGTATCACTGCATTGACCAATCTTTCCATAAAAGCGTTGGCTAAACCAAAAGATTTGGCTTGGATAAAACTGGTTTTTATTTGGGATATGATTTCGAAATCACCTAAAATTTGGCTGTCAAGACCTGTTCCTACTTTAAATAAATGAGAAATGGCTTCATGATTTTTATACACGTGGGCTACCTTTTGGAATTCCTCAACGGTTCCCTGACTGTTTTCGCAAAGTAATTTGATTAATTGAAAAGGGTGTTGTGCAAAACCGTAAATTTCGGTTCTGTTGCAAGTTGACGTTACAATTAAACTATCGATTCCTTCTTCTTTGGCTTGAAGTAATAGATTGTTTTTTGCAATGTCATTTAAACTAAATTTTCCTCTAACTTCAGCATCTGCTTTTTTATAACTCAGTCCAATCGAGTAAAAAGTTTGATGCTTTGATAAGTTATTATTTTCCATGTAGTACACTTTTCAAGAAGTAAGGCAAAATTATTACTATCGACATTATAAAAACAACGCTAGAAGTTCTTTTTGTGTCGCTATGCGTTTTTTTGATTGGAAAATGGATTTTAAACGTTATTTCTTTTAATTTTGTAATGAATTCAATCCCTCAGAATAATATTGTTTAGAATAATTCTAAATAAAAAGATTCCGATTTGATTTAAAATTTTATAAAATATATCGCTATGAGTTCTCAAGAGGAAATAAAGATTGATGATGATTTTATATTGATTCGTTTGCAAAACGATACCAATGAAGCGTTAACTGTTGAAAGGCAGGTGCGTACTGGATTAATTCAATTTCATTTTGGATTGAAGGGAAGTGCTAAATTTATCTTCAATCAAGGGAATTATACTTTGGATTTGAAAGAAGAAAAATCTCTTTTATTCTACAATCCAGAAAAAGAATTGCCTTTGAATTTGAAATTAGAACCTAAATCTTGGGTGATTTCCATATTGGTTTCTATTAAAAAATTTCACGGATTGTTTTCTGCCGATGTTGAGCATGTTCCTTTTTTGAGCGACGCGAATAAGGATAAAAAATACTATGGAGAAGAAAATATTTCTCCATCAATGGCCATTGTGTTGAACCAAATGTTTCATTACAACCTGAATCCCTCGATTAAAAACTTATACTATAAAGGAAAAGGATACGAGTTATTGAGTTTGTTTTTTAATCGTTCGGAAGATCCAAATGCAGAGCAGTGCCCGTTTCTGATTGATGAAGAAAATGTGTTGAAGCTTAAAAAAGCCAAAGAAATTATCATTGCCAATATGGCCGAGCCACCAGGATTACAAGAATTAGCAGACCAAGTAGGTTTGAATTTAAAGAAACTGAAGATGGGTTTCAAACAAATATATGGCGATACGGTTTACGGATTTTTATTTGACCACAAAATGGAATATGCTCGTCAATTATTAGACACAGGTTCTTATAACGTAAATGAAGTGGGGTTGAAAATTGGTTACAGTACCGGGAGTCATTTTATAGCAGCCTTCAAAAAGAAATTTGCGACCACGCCGAAGAAATACTTGTTAGAAAAAAGTTTATAAAAAACGCGACCAAGTGGTCGCGTTTTTTATAATGAGATATAGTATTAATTATAATAGTGTGCAATAACTTGCATTTCATCTTGTCCGGCACCGCAAGAAAATTGAATTGCTCCGGTTCCCATTGTATTACTTACTGCAACTTGAACGAAAAACATAGGTCTGTAAATTCCAGGACCTAAGCTAACATAATCAGTTCCTGTGTTGTGAAACAAATTAGAAGCGCCATCGCTACCATTATTATTAGTGTAAAACTGTCCGTTTAGTCCTAATGCTCCGCTTAAAATTATTGGAATTCCCTCTAAATCTGTTGTAACATATCCAACAGCATTCCCTAGAAGATCCCATTTATAAAGTCTAACTAAAGATTGAACAATTCTTGCGCCACCATCATCTACAAGTGTGGAGTTGTTTTTCTTTAGTCTCCAAGAAAGCGCATAATTTATTTCAATAATAGCATTTTTAGATAATGTAAATTGTGACAAACCTTCGCCGTATGCATTGGGTTCGCCTACTTGCTGATATCCGGATCCAGTACCTGTTTGATTAAATGAACTCGGGTTGGCTTCATTGCTGAGTAAGTAATCATCTGGGCTAAATAAAACAGCTACATTATTAGCAGCTTGACCTAAAACGAGATCTCCATTAGCATTTACAAAAACCCTAGAGTTTCCATTATTTCCAATGTTTAAAGAGTTGTTTGTTGAATTTAATCCATCAATTCTAATGGAAGATGTTGAACCTGCAACATGTAATTCTTCTTGAGGGGAAGAGGTATTAATTCCTATTTGTGCATTCAGATTTAAAAAAAAGAAACCTGTAATTATATAAAATGTCTTTTTCATATCGTCCTAATTAAATAGTCTTATTTTTAAATAATCAATATCCCCACCAAAACCGACACTCGTGAATTTGTTTGCCCCATCTAAAGTTTCAGCGAAAAAATGTAATGAGTGATTTCCTGCGGGTATGTTGGCATATCCATGACTATTCATATATGGGTATCCCAAAATCCCTAAACCACCTGTACCATATGCTTGTCCCTTGTAGCCATATCTTTTAGATAATTCAGCTGCATCAAGACCGTTATTGTTTAAATCAATACAAAAATAGACATCAAAACTTCTTGCCGATTTGTCGGTAAAAACAGTATAAGCAGGAGTGTTTAAATCACCTTGAGACATTAATACAGTTACACCATACTTAACTTCTATTAGTGCGCTCTGCGGCGAAGAAAATGGAACGGAAATTAAAAATGAATTTGCGGTTGTTGCTGTTGTTGGATTATTTACAACAACACCTCTTCCAATATTGCTTCCGTCTAAGTTGTTAGGGATAAAATCGCCCACATTTATCAAGAAATTTAACGGAGCTATTGTTCCAGCTGGATTTGAGCCATTATGCCCAGGAGGAGAAAGGGTAAGTTCTCCATCTTTGTCAACAAAAACAGGAGTTAAACTAGTACCACCTTTGTTAAATGTTGGACAGTTAATAGCGTTTAATTTTTCAATTCTAATAGTTGATGTTGGGCCAGCAATGTGTAACTCTTTTTGAGGAATAGCTGTTCCGATACCAACTTGAGCGCTTAAAAAAGAACCATAAAAAAGCAATAATACGAGTAATGTTTTCTTCATAATTTTCATATTTAATAGATGCGCATAAAAACAGAATCGGTACCAATAGCAAAATTAACCAGTGTTGGATCGTTACTTGTACCTGTATTTACTTCTCCCACAAAATTTATAGTGTGTGAACCGGCTGTTAAGTTTATATAAGTCGTACTACTGTTAAATAAAATCCCTTGAGCGCAATTTATAGCTGGATCTCCGCCAATTACTGTATTGTTGTTAAAATAGCATTTAGACGCTTGACCGTACCTTCTTGTCCCTCCATCAACAGTATAAAAAGTAGACACTCTTCTCGCTCTATCACTTTTAAGTTTTGTTGAAGCGTTTAATAGTATTTCGTAACTAAGACTGTATTTAATTTCTAAAACAGCGGGTCTGGTTAGCGTTATCGTATAAGGTAAAATTGTCGCTGATCTTGCGCCGTTATTAGGTGCTGTAAGAGTTGTTGGAACAGTAATTGAAGTTGTAACAAAAGGAGTCGAAGAAGTGATAGCATCGGTTCCATCACTGTTTTGAAAAGTAGCCATTGTTAAAGTTAAATCACCAGTGTTGTTAACAAATAAAGGAAAGGTTTTGTTAACTCCTCCGCCATTGAAATTATGGTTAGGAGAGTTTAAGCCATCAACTCGAATTGTTCCAGATGCTGAGGCTAAGTGCAAAGTTTTTTGTGGGTTTGTAGTGCCAATTCCGACGCCAGTTTGAGCAAAAATATGGGCACAAAAAAGCATGAATACGGAAAAGTAAAATTTTCTCATAGTTTTTGTTTTTGGAAACAGGATAAAAGTGTATAAAACAAATGATACCACCCAAAAAAGACGTTACACAGTATTAAATAATCGTTTAAATGCGTTTTAGACGAGGAAAAACCGTAACAAATGTTAAAATTTTATATTTTCAGATGCTTCAATTTTTTCTGTTTTTAAATAATTAGAATTTGTATTTTTATAAAATATTAAAACAGAGAATGAAAGGAGTATTATTAGTTAATTTAGGTTCCCCGGAAAGTACTGACCCAAAAGACGTTAAAGTTTATTTAGACGAATTTTTAATGGATAAATATGTTATTGATGTACCATATTTATTAAGAGCATTTTTAGTTCGAGGGATTATTTTAAGAAAAAGACCAGAGAAATCAGCCGAAGCTTATCAGAAAATTTGGACACCGGAAGGTTCTCCGCTTATAAATATTTCGAAAAAGACACATGAAAAAGTCCAAGACAGGGTTAATTTGCCTGTAAGTTTGGCTATGCGTTATGGGCAACCATCTATTTTAAATGGTTTACAGGAATTACAAGATAAAGGAGTGACTGAAGTTATGTTATTTCCGTTATATCCACAAAACGCTATGGCTTCTACAACAACGGTTATTGCATTGGCTGAAGAAATCAGGAAAAAGCAATTTCCAAATATGAAATTCACCATAGTGCCTGCATTTTACAACAAACCAGACTATATCAAAAATTTAGCTGATTCCATAAAAAAACACCTAGAAGGATTTGATTATGATCACCTATTGTTTTCTTACCACGGAATTCCAGAACGTCATATTCGCAAGACCGATATAACCAAATCACATTGTAAAATAGATGGTTCTTGTTGTGTTACTGCTTCACCTGCACACGAATTTTGTTACCGTCATCAATGTTATGAAACTACAAAACTGGTAGTCGAATTATTGAATATCCCTAAAGAAAAATACAGCCAAACATTTCAATCTCGTTTGGCAGGAGATAAATGGCTAGAGCCGTATACCGACATCGAAATTAATAAAATGCCAGAAAAAGGAATTAAAAATTTAGCAGTAGTCACTCCGGCATTTGTGGCAGATTGTCTTGAAACACTGGAAGAAATTGCCATGGAGGCAGACCATCAGTTCAAAGAACACGGAGGTGTTAATTTTAAAGCAATACCTTGTTTAAATGACGACGATGCTTGGATGGACACCATTGCACAATGGATTACCAATTGGGCTAAAAATTAATTCAAATGGAAATATACAACTACCTTAAATCCCTGCACCTTATTTTCGTGATAACCTGGTTTTCAGGGTTGTTTTACATGGTTAGGTTGTTTGTATACCATACAGAAGCTAGGCAAAAACTGGAGCCAGAACAAAGCATTCTAATAAAACAATACCAATTAATGCAATACCGATTATGGTATATCATCACTTGGCCAAGCGCTATTTTAGCCAGTTTTTTTGCTTTTTGGATGCTTTTTTTTACAGATTTAGGGAGAGCTTGGCTGCAAATGCCATGGATGCACGTTAAACTTGGCTTTGTTTTTGTGCTGTATTTGTACCATTTAAAATGCCATCAAATTTTTACACAATTACAAAAGAACGAAACAAAATATACGTCTAATTTTTTTAGAATTTGGAACGAAGGAGCCACCATAATTTTATTTTCAATCGTTTTTTTAGTGGTGTTAAAAAATGAATTCAACTGGATTTTTGGCGTTATTGGAATTGTACTTTTTTCAGTACTTTTAATGTTAGGGTATAAACTATATAAACGCATCCGAGAAAGAAATCAATAAATGAATACACTTTTTACAGTTAAAAGTTGGTCATTGCGTGTAAGAATCTTTTTAGCCATGATTCTTGTCACAGTTATTTCTTCGGTATTAATTGCGTTGGTTTCTATATTGCATTTTCAGTTTGAAAGTCAGGAGTACCATCAAGAAAGGTTGTTGCGTAAAGAACAACAAATTAAGCAACACATGGAGTATGTTTTGTCAACCACACCGCATCCGCTAACAACTTTTAACCTCCATTCTATATTTGAAGGGAGAATATTTGAAATATCAGATATTCATAACCTTGAAATCGATATTTATGATATGTCAGGGCTATTGGTTATTAATTCTAGAGCGCCCATAATAAAAGGACAAATAGGGCCAACTCTTTCGGAAAATATTATTCATCAGATTAAAGTTTCTAAAGATAACCGATATGTAAGTTTGGCCGAAACTAAAGAAGATACCTATCAGTTTTCATATAGTTATTTAATGGATCATATTGAAAACAAACCCATAGGGATTATTAGATTGCCTTACAAACAAGATGATAGTTATTACAAAAATGAAATTCAAAATTTCTTAAAGATATTTGGATTAGTTTATATGGGAATGATTTTAATTTCTATTTGGATTGCTTACTACTTGTCAAGATATATTACAAAATCGCTAAAAACCATTTCTGATAGATTAACCGAAACCAGTTTGACCGAGAAAAATAGAAAAATCGATTTGGTTACCAACAGTAATGAAATTGATCGTTTGATTTTTTCCTATAATAAAATGATTGATGAATTGGAGGAAAGCGCTAATAAGCTAGCCCAAAGTGAGCGAGAAGAAGCTTGGCGTGAAATGGCCAAACAAGTAGCACACGAAATAAAAAATCCGCTTACACCCATGCGATTAACGGTGCAGAGTTTTCAAATGCGATTTAAGCCCGATGATCCTCAAGCCACTCAAAAAATCAACGATTTTTCTAAAATATTAATACAACAAATAGATACGATGAGCTCGGTAGCATCGGCATTTTCAAACTTTGCTTCGATGCCGGCACAGCAAAACGAAACACTAAACGTTGTGGATGTTGTAAAACTCTCTTTGGATATCTTCAACGAAGAGTACATTCATTTTTCGTCAGAAACAGATGAAGTAATTACCAAAATAGATAGAACGCAACTTATTCGAGTTATTACCAATTTGGTTAAAAACGCAATACAATCTATTCCAGAAGAACGAGAATTAAAAAAGATTGAGGTAATTGTAAAAAAAGCAGCCAACAACGTGGTTATTCAAGTTAAAGACAACGGAAAAGGAATTGCACAAGAAGATTTTGAGAGAATATTCGAGCCTAAATTTACGACTAAAACCAGTGGAATGGGATTAGGATTAGCCATTATAAAAAACATCATTGAAAATTATCACGGATCAATTACTTTTGAATCAAAAATAAATAAAGGGACCACATTTAAAGTTACATTACCAATTATAAATTAACACAACATGGCATTAGAGAATATTATTTTAGAACATGAAAAAGGAATTGCAACCATTTTTATCAATCGCCCTGAAAAATTAAACGCTTTAAATAAAGCAACAATTCAGGAATTGCACGACACCTTAAAAATGATTGACGCCAATCCGGAAGTAAAAGTTATTATCCTTACCGGAAGCGGAGAAAAAGCATTTGTAGCAGGTGCTGATATTTCGGAATTTGCACATTTTTCGGCAAAAGAAGGAGCGTTTTTAGCTGCAAAAGGACAAGAATTATTATTCGATTTTGTTGAAAACATGAAGACGCCAATAATTGCGGCAATCAACGGATTTGCTTTGGGTGGTGGACTAGAATTAGCCATGTCTTGTCATTTTCGTATTGCTTCAGATAATGCTAAAATGGGATTGCCTGAAACTTCTTTGGGAGTAATTCCAGGATATGGAGGAACACAACGTTTAGCCCAATTAGTGGGTAAAGGCCGTGCAATGGAAATGATTATGACTGCCGGGATGATTACTGCCGAAGACGCTTATAGAACTGGTTTGGTCAATCACGTTGTGCCACAAGCTGATTTGTTAGCAACGTATATGAATTTAGCCAACCGAATTATGAAAAATTCTCCAACAGCTATTTCAAAAGCCATTGAAGCGGTAAATGCAGGTTTCAAAGAAGGTGTAAATGGGTATCAAACCGAAATTAGAACTTTTGGTGAATGTTTTGCCACACAAGATTTTAAAGAAGGAACTACTGCGTTTTTAGAAAAACGAAAAGCAGAGTTTACAGGAAATTAATATAATTAAAATTTCAAAAGCAGTTGTCGGTTTATAAAATTGAGAACTGCTTTTTCTGTTTATGAAACTACTAACTTTAATTCTGCTTTATCCAATACTTGGTTTTTCGCAAATTAATTTTGATAAAGTGAATGAGAAATCACGCAAATTAATTCTTAATTATAAAGAAAAAGAAGATTTACCAGGCGTGTCGGTTTCCATTTCTTATAATGATGCCTTGATATTTTCCGAAGGTTTTGGTTATGCCGACTTAGAAAATAAAATCCCTGTTATTCCATCGAAAACGAAGTTTGACATAGGAAGCGTGACCAAAACAATAACCATTGCATCTTTGGCTCGACTAGCTGAAACAGATTCTATTAATTTTGACCAAAGTATTTATAAATATCTTCCGGAGTTACCTCACAAAGGATACGATTTTACTTTACAACAATTGGGAGCGCATTTAGCAGGATTACAAAGAGATGATTCTGAAGAAACCTGGGATACAATCAATAAGGTAAACAAAGAAAATTTCTTTGAATTTTATAAAAGAGACAATCAGGTTCATAAACCCCAAACAAAGTATTTGTATAGTAATTTAGGGTATAAATTATTAGGACTTGTGTTAGAGAAAAAATCTGGATTAGAAATTGGCAAAGCCAATCAACAACTTGTTTTAGAAAAACTAAAAATGGTTAATACCAAAAAGGATTCATTAGGATTGGTTGAAGAGAATCTTTCAAAACTTTATTCTTTTAAGAGGAAAAACTATGAAGCTTTCGAAGGTATTAGTTGTGCATTTAATTATGCTGAAGGTTGCTATTTATCAACAACCGAAGATTTAGTTAAGTTAGGAAATGCTTTTTTATTTCCAGATAGATTATTTAAAAAAGAAACTCTAATTAAACTAATAACTTCCCAAAAAACCATCGATGGTAAAAGAACGGATTATGGAATAGGTTTAATGTCTAAAAAAGATGAAAACAACAACTATTTTTACGGACACGCTGGAAATTGGGTTGGTTCTCGAACGTATATGTACATTTATCCAAACGCAAAACTAGTGATAACATTGTCAGCTAATAGAATGACACATTCCAAACATTATAATCACATCAATATAATTCCTGAAATCGCTCAGAATTATATTGATCTCATTAAATCTCATTATAATTAAGAAGAGAACCAATTTGGTTCTCTTTTTTATTTTTCTCCATTCCACTCAGCATAAAACTGAGATAGAAAATCTTCCATGTAATGGTGTCGTTCCAAAGCGATTTTCTTTCCGCTTTCGGTGTTCATCTTATCCTTTAGAAGCAATAATTTTTCGTAGAAATGATTCAATGTTGGCGATTCCGAATTTTTGTATTCTTCCTTATTCATGTTGAGGTTGGGTTGAATCTCCGGATTGTATAACGTTCTGTTTTTGAATCCGCCATAATTGAATGTTCTCGCGATTCCAATCGCTCCTAAAGCATCCAATCGGTCGGCATCTTGTACAATGTCTAATTCTATCGAATGGAATTTTTTCTCGAAGTTTCCGCCTTTAAAAGAAATGTTTTCGATGATATTAATCACGTGTTGAATCGTTTCTTCATCCACATTTTCTGATTCAAGGAATTCTCGGGCTACTCTTGGTCCAACGGTTTCATCACCATCGTGAAATTTACTATCGGCAATGTCATGAAGCAGCGCGCCTAATTTTACCACAGTTTCATCACAATCTTCTTCTTTAGCAATTAAAACAGCATTTTTGTATACGCGTTCCATATGAAACCAATCGTGTCCGCCTTCGGCATTTTCGAGTTGTTGCTTTACGAAAAGTATAGTGTTGTCTATTAATGTCATGTTATTTTAGTTAAAAAAATCCTTTC
>JASLID010000149.1 GCA_030153045.1 Flavobacterium sp. | reverse complement strand
CTCCCGAATTAGTAAAGTATCCACCAACGTATAAATCCCCATTATATTCAGCCATACAATTAACAGCGTCGAAACCACCTGAAAAGAAATTTCCAAAGCCCTGCCATTGCACACCGTCAAATTTTGCTAAACAATTACCGATTGTATCGTGAAAACCACCTCCCACATACAAATCCCCTTGATAAATTATTGCACAACCTGCGCCTGAACCGCCACCTAATCCAACATTATAAGAATGCCAGTTAATCCCATCATAACGAGCGATACCAGTTGCAGCGATGCCACCAATGCTATCGAAAGTACCCATTACATAAAGGCTGGTATCATGCTGATATAAGGCAAAAGCTATGTTATGAGTTATTGCAAATGGCTGCCAAATATTATTTACAAGTTTTGCAACAGCACTATATCCGCCACTAGGAGAATAATAATTAACGGCATAGTATTCACCGCGATAATTAGTTATTTGAAACGGTACAGCTCCAGTAAGATTTCCCAATGAATCCCAAGTTGAAGAACCCGAAAATTTAAGAAAACGTTGGTAGCTACCTATTGCACCACTTCCAATTAAACAATTGTTAGCTGTATCTGTGTACAAATAACGAACCTGAGAAGTTAAAGGACTTCCAACTGAATCCCAGTTCTGCGCCTTTGCGCAGAACTGGGTAAACAGTAGAAGGAATATAAAACCTGATTTTATTCGGTTCATTGTTGCTTTATCACCTTTTTAGTCATTGCCCCCCTGTTTCCGATTTGAACAGTAACCATATAAACACCGTTACTCAGGTCAGACAGATCAATTGACTCTTGTAAAGTTCCGAAATTATTGGCGTTTTTCCTATATACAACCACTTGCCCCAATAGGTCAACAACGGTTATAGATACGTCCTCACCTTTCAAGTCGTTCAATTGTACAGTTAGGTTGCCTGACGTTGGGTTAGGATAAATCAAAAAGTCCCCATTTTGTACCGTTGAATTTTCAAAAATTCCTACCGAAATAGCCGTTATATCAAAACGAGCCATATAGCCTGTGTTTTGATTAACATTGGTTTTTAAAGTGTCAATCCATTCGTTCGGTACGAGATTCGGGAAAGCCCACGGATAAGTAGCAGGTAAAGAATACGACTGACCAGCAATAAATAATTTGCTATGTCCTACGGCACAAATCGCATTTCCTGTTTCCTTTTTACTTCCACCAAAACAAGTTGCCCAAATTCTTGAATTATCGGGGGCAAATCCGAGTATAATCCCTTCCTGGCTTGCTGCCGATTGAGTTTGGTAATAAGAATTTCCTGTTGCATATAAATTGTTCGACGGACTATCGCTGAGGCCATGCACGTAAACGCAATTATTATCGTCTGCGGTAAGGCCTAAAAGAAGTTCCATGCCAGCACCACCCCAAAGGGTTGTCCATTTTTTACTACCATTTACTCCGAATCGTGCTATCCATCCGTCGGGATTATTTGTATTAATAACGCTGTCACAATACTCGCCTGTGATATATTGGAGTGGGAAAGTGGCAGCTGTGCTTGAAGTCCAACCTGCGGCGTAAATATCCTTAGCTGTTACAATAATCTCAGAACCATTGTCAGAGCCTGAACCGCCAAATGCAGTACACCATCTTACAGTATCGTTTACATCAAAACGAGCAATAAAAGCATCATTCGTTGCAACGCTATCGTAATAAGCCGCAGGATTAGTTCTTATCATTGGAAGCGTGCCTGTCGCACCGGGATTTGTCCCAATTATCCAAAAATCTCCCGATGTTGCTGGATCACCTGCAACATCATCTACAGATGAAAGGCTGTTACCAAAACGAGTTACCCATTGCGTATTATATAGGGAATCAAATTCCATAATAAAAGCTGGACCCGTTGTAGAATTATAGGCATTTGTTCTGCTTAGCAACGGAAAGCCTGAACCAGCGTAACCTGTTACAAGAATTCGATTTCCTAACGGATGTACCCAAATTCCAGTTGGTCGCTCAAATCCAGCTGCACCATAAAACGTACTCCAATTAACACCATTAGCCCCTCCTGTACTATCCATTTTAATAAAGAAAAGGTCGTTTCCTCCGTTTGCTGTTGCATCTACATACGCTCCTGCTGGTTGAGAAGGAGCCATAAATAGTGAAGGCGAACCTGTAACTGCTGCGATATAAATATTTGCGGAAGAATCTAAACCCATCTGCATCGAATATTCTGTGCCAGTTCCACCATAATAAGTTGCCCACCTTCTTACTGCATTGGATTTTATTTTTACAATTGTCCAATCATTATTTCCTCCTAAAGTTGTTTGCAACCCTGCTTGGGTAGGAAAAGCATTTCCTGTTGTATTACCCCCAAAAAAAGAATCTTCGTTTTTAGCCGCCCTGACAACATCAAAAGGAGAATCACCGCCACACAAAGAGCCGTAGTGTGAAGACCATTCTAAATTTGTTCCAGTAATTTGGTTAGTGATACCAACAGACGCGCCGTTGTCAATTTCGATAACAAGTGTTCTTGTACTGTGATAAGAACCAAGTGAAGTAAGAACTACATGATTGCCGCTTACGATTGAATATGTGGGCTGCCATGCAAGCGTGTGAGTAACGCCAATAGAATCAATTTCCCAAACGCGAGCTTTTG
>JASLID010000091.1 GCA_030153045.1 Flavobacterium sp. | reverse complement strand
TCCCTTTCCACTCGATTTCCTTTCCAACTGATTTTTCAGAAGCGACTGGAATTAATTCGGTTACAGGAAAATTTCTTTCTGCTAGAACTTGAAGCATTACTTCGCCCACCATTCCGGTGGCACCTACAACGGCTACTTTCATTTTAAATGTGTGTGTTTAAATTTTGACAACACAAAAGTAAATAATAAAGGTGTTAAAAAAATACAAAAAAGAAAAACCACACAAAATTGTGTGGTTTAGTTAGAATATGTGTGTAGCGGGCGAATTTTCTGTTTATAAATAACGGTTTCTATAACTACGAGGAAGATTCAATAACTTAATTTACAATCTTCTTATAACTATTTTTTTATACATTTGGTATGAGTGATCTCTTATTTTTCATATTCAAAAATACTAAAATTCAATAATTTAAACTAAAGCATCCATAATAAATTTCGAAATTATTTAGCCAAACCAACATTCACTTCCTATTCGAATATTCCAAAAATGAAAACTTCCAACGACCTTTTTTTATTAATAAAATCATTAACCAAAACAGAAAAAAGATACTTCAAAGTTACCACATCAAAAGGACAAGAACTACAACAAAAAAATAACTATATAAAGTTGTTTGATGTTATTGAAAGACAAAAAGAATATAACGAAGAAGAAATTATCTCTAAATTCCACGATCAGAAGTTCATCAAGCACCTTTCTTCTGAAAAAAATTATTTATACAATCTTATTTTAAAAACACTGCGTCGTTATCATTCTAAATCCAACAATGATACTGTGGTAGAGGAACTTTTACATTATTCTGAAATTTTGTATCAAAAAGGTCTTTTCAATCAAAGTGAAAAAATAATTGCAAAATCAAGAAAGCTGGCTTTAGAACGTGATATGCTTACACAAACAATAAAAATATCGAAGCATTACATTTCGCTGTCATTACAGCACTCAACGAATTCCAAAATGCTGGAATCAAATTTATTACACGCTATTTCGGATTCAAAATTAGCCTTGAAAAAATTACAAAACCTTTACGAATACTATGAAATCCATGTTAAATTCCTTGCCTTAATAAGAAAAGAAGGAGAGTCTATCCGAAGTGCAACCGAACTGGCTAAATTCGATTCTATCATCAAAGATCCGTTGATGACAAACGAAAATATGGCACTAACAAATGATGCAAAAACCATCTATTTTTTCATTAAACATACATATCATTTTATAATTGGAGAACATGCACAAGCTTATGCATATTATAAAGAAGCATTTCATACTGAACTCTCTAACAACACCCCTTTTTTTGATTATTCCAAACAAATGAAAACACTTTCTAATTTTTGTGAAATTTGTGTACGAATGAAAAAATATGACGAAGCATTATTAACTCTAGAAAAAATAAAAAATTTTCAATTAAAATCATTCTTAGAGAAAGGAAAACAATTTTATCGATATCACGGTAATTTACTATCTATTTATACTCAAACCGGGCATTTTGAAAAAGCAGTTGCATTGATTGATGATATTGAAGTTGGAATAGAGCAATACAAAAACATCATTCATAAATCCAAAATGATTAGTATTTATTATCATATTTCCTATGCTTACTTCGGAATTAAAGATTATAAAAATGCTTTAAAATGGGTGAATCCAATACTTAATGACACCACTACCGATTTAAGAAAAGACATACTTTGCTTTGCACGCATATTGCATCTTATTATTCATTTTGAAACTAAAAACACATTATTAATTGAACACCTGATAAAATCGAGTCATTATTATTTTTCAACTAGAGAAAAACTACACTGGTTTGAAAAAAATGTGTTAACCTTTTTTTCAAAATCACACCTTATTTCTGATGAAAACCAGTTAATAGAGTTGTTCACACAATTTCATTCCGATTTAGTTTTGTTTTCTGAAGATCCCTATGGACAAATTACATTTGACTTTTTAGATTTACAATCGTGGATTGAGAGCAAAATATACCAAAAAGATTTTGCAAAAATCATAATATCAAAAAATAAGATTATCCTTTAATTAAATTGTAGTTATTAAATCATCTCTTTTTACCCTTAGAATTACAAAAGTGAAATTTATTTTATTCGAATATCAAGATAATTAAATACAAAAAATTCTTACAAAATAAAAGGGTTTATGCACACTACTATTCGAAAATAATTGGAACACAAACGAATAAATAAACCAAAAACATTTATTTAGAATTCCATAAATCAATATTTTTTTCTTTTTCACCATCTTTTTCTTATCAATATGTTTACAATTGATTAATAAGGTCATTAAAAAATCTACATATTTTTGCACAACTATTTTAAAACTACTTCATTATGAAACACAACAAACAATTTTATCTTTTTTCTTTACTAATATTTATATTTATTATTAATAATGTAAACGCACAAACTACCACCCTAATCCCAACAAATTCTTCATGGAAATATCTTGACAATGGATCTAATCAGGGAACCGCTTGGAGAGCAACAACAATAGATGAGACAGGTTGGCTTCAAGGGAATGCACAATTAGGTTATGGCGATGGTGATGAAGCAACAGTTGTAAGTTACGGTTCTAACTCATCAAATAAATATATTACCACTTATTTCAGAAAAACCTTTTCGGTTGCTGATGCAAGTCAATTTATTAATTATACTCTAAATGTAAAAAGAGACGATGGTGTTGCAGTATTTGTTAATGGCACCGAAGTATACCGAAATAATTTAGCTGCAAATGCCTCTTCGACAACTTTAGCGACGTTAGCGAGTGATGATGGAGGCACTTTTCAAACATCATCACTTCCTGCTGGGACATTCGTTACAGGAAGCAATACCATTGCTGTAGAAATCCATCAAAATGCCGCAAACAGCTCAGATATTAGTTTTGATCTTGAACTTATTGGAAATATAACTGCTCCACCTGTTCCTACTGCTCAAAAACACATTCGTTGGGGAACCACAAAAAACCCGCTTGAAGGATTGACTATTTCATGGACAAATTCTACATCGGCGACAACCGATCAGATAAAATGGGGATACACCACCGCTTATGAAAAAGGAACTACTAACGTAGCTTCCAGAGCTGGTTATGCAGCAGCTACTAACAAATTTTTTAGCTTTACGTTTCCTGAAGTATTAACACCAAATACAACTATATACTACTCATTATATGATTCAGTATCTAGCACATGGACAGCTCAAAAAACGTATACAACTTCACCTGCTTTAAACACCAATACTTTTTCTTTTGCTGCAATTGGCGATAGTCGAACAAACGTAGGGGTTTGGAATACCATTTCAAACTTAGCAAATGGAAAGAATCCTGCATTTGTAGTTTTTAATGGAGATATTGTTGATACAGGAAGTTCTGCCTCACAATGGGACGCTTGGTTTGATAACGGGACTAATTTGATTGCTAATAAATTAATCCTACACGCTCAAGGTAATCATGATGTGGCTTCAGCTTCATATTATCAGAATATTTTTGATTTGCCAAAAAACAATACACCTCAAACTGAATTGTATTATTCAGTTGATTATGGAGAAACTATCTTTATATGCTTAAACTCAGAAACTCCTGGCGATGCTGCTCAAAGAACATGGTTAACAAATACTTTAGCTGCTAATGTTAACAAAAAATGGAAAGTAGTTTCTTTTCATAAACCTTTCTATACTGTAGGTCCACATGCTGGTGAAATGAATAGCTATTGGAATACATGGTTTAAAGACTTTGATGATTATGGTGTAGATTTAATACTAACTGGTCATGATCATTTATACGAAAGATTTAAACCTATCAATAGAAATGTAAGCACCACAAATGCCGTGGCAACATATGGAAGCGGTCCAACAGATGGAAGATGTCAAGTAGTTTGTGGAGGTGCAGGAGCTCCTCTATATGATGCCGGATCATCTAGTTTACTTCAAACATTTAAAAAAGACTATCATTTTGTAATGTTTGATGTGACTAATACTTCTCTTTGTTTAACCACTTATGATGATTCAAATGTTATTATTGACAATGTTTGTATTAATAAAACAAGTTTAGGTATCGATTCTAAAAACGATATTTTCTATCCAATAAAAGTGTCTCCAAACCCTGTGAAAGATGCATTTAAAGTCGAATATTCTTCTCCAAACACAGGTGATGTAACGATAAATATCTATGATATAAAAGGAATTCGTATCGCATCAGAAAAGGCCATCAAATCAAATAATGAATTCACCTATAAATATAACGCTTCAGCTTTAAAATCAGGAGTGTATGTTTTTGAAATTCAAATGGATGGTCAAAAAGACAGTTCAATATTTATTCGTGAATAACTATAAGATGAATAACATATTAGAAAAATGCGTTAGAGTTGGTGTTTTCGGAACGTTCATAGGACATGGAATTGTAGCACTTGGCATCAATCAAAAATGGATTCCACTACTTACCTGTTTTGGATTTAGTGAAAGTCAAGCCATTACTTTAATGCCTTATATTGGAATAGCAGATATAATCGTTGCTTTTATGGTTTTATTCTACCCAATTCGTGCAGTAGTTGGATGGGCTATTTTATGGGCGTTTATGACAGCTTTAAGCCGACCAATATCTGGAGAGGCATTTATCGAATTCGTGGAAAGATCAGCCAACTGGTGCCTACCTTTAGCATTACTTATAATTCTAGGTATGCCAACCAATTTCAAAAGTTGGTTAAGAGTTAGAGAATAATAAAATAAGAAGGCTTAGGTCCTCTTATTTTTGGACAATCACGAATTAATTTAACAATTTTAATGATTATATAATTCATTAACAACAAAATATAACAATATAAAAATCAAAAGCTCCATAAAAATCTTAATATTTGTAATCTAATTCTTATAATAATATTAAAATGAAAGACTTAAAATTAATTTATTTATTGCTGTTTTGTATTGGCATAAGCAATACAAGTAATGCTCAAAGTACCTTGGTGGCCACAGGTTCATCGTGGAAGTATTTAGCAAACGGTTCAAACCAAGGAACAGCTTGGAGAGCAACGACTATTAATGAAACAGGATGGTCACAAGGGAATGCCCAATTGGGGTATGGTGACGGTGACGAAGCCACTGTTGTCAGCTATGGTTCTAGCTCATCAAGTAAATACATTACCACTTATTTTAGGAAAACTTTTTCGATTGCCGATGCAAGTTTGTTTGTCAATTATACTTTAAAGGTTAAAAGAGACGATGGAGTTGCAGTGTATGTTAATGGTACAGAAGTATATCGAAATAATTTAGTCGCAAATGCTTCTTCAACTACTTTAGCCTCATTAGCGAGCGATGATGGTGCCAGTTTTCAAACAACAACACTTCCTTCTGGAACATTTGTAACAGGAAGTAATACAATTGCGGTAGAAATTCATCAAAATGCAAGAAACAGCTCTGATATCAGTTTCGACCTTGAATTAATTGGAAATATAACAGCTCCAGTTGTAACGTCACAAAAACATATTCATTGGGGTTCTACAAAAAACCCACTGGAAGGATTAACGATTACCTGGAGAAATACTGGAACTGCTGATAAAATTAAATGGGGATATACAAATACTTATGAAAAGGGAACTTTTAATGGTGTTTCGAGAGCTGGTTATGCAGATAAGTACTTTAATTACACTTTCCCTACTGTAACTGCAGGTACAACCATATATTATGAATTGTATGATTCTCAAAATAGTGTATGGACAGGACAAAAAACATATCAAACATCTCCTCCATTGACAACTACAGATTTCTCATTTTTAGCTATTGGAGACAGCCGTTCGAATTTAACAGTTTGGCAGACCATTGCAAACTTAGCAAACACTAAGACTCCTGATTTCATTCTATTCAACGGAGATATTGTTGATACTGGAAGTAGTAGTACCCAATGGGACAACTGGTTTGATTATGGCAAAAATTTAATTGACAAAACCTTAATTTTCCATGCACAGGGAAATCATGACGTAGCTTCAGCCACTTATTATCAGAATATTTTTGAATTACCAAAAAACAATACACCAGCAACAGAATTATATTATTCAGTAGATTATGGTGATGCTATTTTTATCTGCTTAAACTCAGAAACACCAGGTGATACCACACAATATACTTGGTTAAAAAATACTTTGGCGGCAAATGTCAGCAAAAAATGGAAAATTATTTCATTTCACAAACCTTTCTATACTGTAGGTCCACACGCAGGTGAAATGAATAGCTATTGGAACACTTGGTTTAAAGCTTTCGATGATTATGGAGTAGATTTAATACTTACAGGACATGACCACTTATACGAAAGATTTAAGCCTATTAACAGAAATGTAAGTACTACAAACGCAGTGGCTACTTACGGAAGCGGACCAACAGAAGGCAGATGTCAAGTGGTTTGTGGTGGTGCAGGTGCTCCTTTATACGATGCCGGAACATCCAGTTTACTTCAAACATTTAAAAAAGATTACCATTTTGTAAAATTTGATGTTACCGGAACTTCATTATGCGGAACTGTTTACGACGACACCAATGTGGTTATTGACAATTTTTGCATCAATAAAGCGAGCAGTAAAATGGCAACAGATGCTAAAAAAGACATTTTTTATCCAATAACCATTTATCCTAATCCTGTTAAAGATGTTGTTAAAGTCAAATACAACTCTCCAAATACAGGCAAAGCAATCATTAGTATTTATGATTTGAAAGACCAACTTATGGCTCAGGAAAATGCTATAAAATCAGATGCTGAATTCACGTATGAATATAACACATCTACATTAAAAGCAGGAATTTATGTTTTTGAAATTCAAATAGATGGTCAAAAAGACAGATCAATAATGATTCGCGAATAAAGTCAATAGATTATTTAAGATTAAAGCATAAAAAAGGAGGATTGTAATAATCCTCCTTTTTGTTTATATTATGTAGACAATTATTTTTTCAATAAATCTCTAATTTGAGTCAACAATTCTTCTTGAGTTGGTCCTGCTGGTGTAGCTGGAGCTTCTTCTTTCTTTTTCATCGAATTAAGA
Organism: Flavobacterium sp.; assembly: GCA_030153045.1. Classification (GTDB taxonomy): domain Bacteria; phylum Bacteroidota; class Bacteroidia; order Flavobacteriales; family Flavobacteriaceae; genus Flavobacterium. The sequence continues at coordinate 81,231 of JASLID010000091.1, read as the reverse complement.
CTTTTTACAATTAAAAAAATCACAAAAGCAATAACTAAAAAGCTGATAATAGCTGCTAAAAACTTACCATACAATATACCACCATCCGTTTTTAACCCAGCTAAATCTTCTACTTGAGCAGCTTTTAATGCAGGGTTTAATAATGCTGGTGTAATTACATCTGATACTAATGATGATACAATTGCACTAAAAGCCGCCCCGATGATAACTCCGACAGCTAAGTCCATTACATTGCCTTTAGCTATAAACTCTTTAAATTCTGAAATCATTCCCATAATTAATTGATTTTTTGGTTCGTTATTTTAAATTGAATAGCTAATTTAACATTTTATCTGAATAATTGCTGAAATTTTATTCTCGGTAAAAAACTCTTTTAACCCTACTGGATATACTGGTTAAAATTTCATAAGGAATAGTGTTTATCGCTTTAGCAATGGTAGTAACGGAAGGATCTTTACCAAAAATAATGACCTCATTTCCTTCAAAACAATTAATATGAGTGACATCAACCATGAGCATGTCCATACAAATTCCGCCTAAAATAGGCGCTTTCTGATTGTTTATCATGACATAACCTACTCCATTGCCCCAACTACGTGAAATACCATCGGCATACCCTACAGGAATCGTAGCTACTTTAGTTTCTTCATTGGCCACAAATCTTCTAACATATCCTACACCTTCTCCGGTTTCAATGGTTCGTATTTGAGAAATAACCGATTTCAAGGTTCCTACATTTTCGAGCTTAGCTGTCTCATTTTCATCATTTGAAACACCATATAACCCAATACCCAATCGCACCATATCGAATTGTGCCTCAGGATAATTACTAATCCCTGAAGTATTGCAAATATGTCTAATTGGTTTAATATTAAGCTCACGCATGACAAAAGTAGAATCCTTAGCAAAATCGCTAATTTGTTTTAATGTAAACTCTTTATGCGAAGGCACATCACTTGAGGCCAAATGTGATAAAATACTTTTAATTTGAACCGAAGTGTTCTTTTTTAAAACAGAAACCAATTCAGGTAAATTTTCAGTATCAAAACCCAATCGGTTCATTCCTGTATTTAACTTTATATGAATGGGATAATTCGTTAATTCCTTTTGTTCGGCAATTTTTAAGAAAGCTTTCAATCCGCGAATGCTATAGATTTCAGGTTCTAAATTGTATTGAATAATCGATTGAAAACTAGTCATTTCAGGATTCATCACCAGAATTGGTAAATCGATTCCTGCTCTTTTTAATTCAATCCCTTCATCGGCGAAAGCCACACCTAAATAATCTACCTTATGATGTGCTAAAAGTTTAGCAATTTCAAAAGAGCCACTTCCATAGCCAAAAGCTTTCACCATCACCATTAATTTGGTTTTAGGATTGAGTTTTGCTTTGTAGAAATTTAAATTATGACTGATAGCATTCAAGTTGATTTCTAAAATTGTTTCGTGTGTTTTCTCTTCTAATAATGATACAATTTTTTCGAATTCGAATTGTCTTGATCCTTTTATCAGAATGGTTTCATTTGCAAAATCGATAGTGTCAAATGCATTTATAAAATCAGCTGTAGTTGCAAATGACACCGCATTAAGAAATTTATTTTTGAAGGTTGAAATCGTTTCGCCAATACAAATCACTCTATTAATTTTATTAGAGATGATGAGTTGTGATATACGCGAGTACAGTTCATCGTTTGACAATCCAGACTGGAAAATATCAGATAAAATAAGTGTTCGCTTTTTATGTTGCTTTTGATTGTCAAGAAAATCTAAGGCAATTTTGAGTGATTGAAAATCGGAACTATAACTATCATCAATCAAAGTACAATTGTTAATTCCGTTTTTAACCTTTAAACGCATTTCGACCGGAAAGAGATGACTTACTCGGCTTTCAATAATTTCAATACTATATTTTAAATACAACATGGTCAAAATACAATGCATACTGTTTTCTAACGAAGCTTCGTCTGTAAACGGAATTCTAATTTTGAAACAATGATCTTTAGAAGTAATATTTAAAATGGAATGATCATTAAATGTATTTTTTTGAAGAAAAACATCGGCGGTTCGATCTTGACTACTCCAAGTGAATGTTTTAATTTCTGGGTTTAAAAAAGCTTCAATCGTTTTGTTTTTATTCAGAATTAGAATTTCTACATCTGAAAACAACTTGAGTTTTTCTTTTATTTTTTGAGAAATATCAGCAAAGCCTTCGTCGTGTGCTGAACCAATGTTGGTCAAAATACCAATGGTTGGTTTTATTATTTTTTGAAGATGCTGCATTTCTTCTTTCGTAGAAATTCCGGCTTCAAAAATGCCTAAGTTATGATTCTCGTTAATCCCAATAACCGATAAAGGAACACCAACTTGTGAATTGTAACTCTTAGGGCTTCGAATGATATTATAATCTGGACTTAATAGAAAATTCAGCCATTCTTTTACAATAGTTTTTCCGTTACTACCTGTCATTCCTATTACAGGAAAATCGAATAAACTACGGTAATACCCCGCAAACTCTTGTAAAGCAGTAAGCGTGTTTTTAACTAAAAGAAAGCAAGCTTTATCTTTTAAATTCTCAGGAATGTAACTCACAACAAAATGTACAACACCTATTGAAATTAAGTCTTCAATATAAACATGTGCGTCGTGATTGGGTCCAACCAGTGCGAAAAATAAAGTTTTGTTATTATTTTGCAACGAACGGCTATCTATAGAAACATTATCAATAACATCTGAACCGTTTTTCAAACTAGCTTCAGCACTAATACTTGTGATAATGTCTTTGAGTAAAATGCTCATTATAAATCGTTGTGTTGGGTATTGGTTTTAACTATTTCTTCATCAACCACATTCATATTATTACGCATAGCATTGTAATAAGCTGCACGACTCAATGGCTCATACTCTTCGGTTTCTCCTAATAATACCAAACTATTGCTATCTGATTTTCTAAAACTATAATGTGCTAAATTTCCTGTTCTGGTGCAAACTGCATGTACTTTAGTAACATACTCGGCAGTTGCCATAAGTGCTGGCATAGGTCCAAAAGGATTTCCTTTAAAATCCATGTCTAAACCGGCAACAATGACACGGATTCCAGAATTGGCTAAATCGTTACAAACAGCCACAATTTCATCATCAAAAAACTGAGCCTCATCAATACCTACCACATCGCAACCTTGTGCCAAAATGCGAATATTAGCAGCAGCCGGAACAGGACTCGATCTAATTTCGTTTTTATTGTGAGAAACGACCATTTCCTCATCGTAACGAGTATCAATGGATGGCTTAAAAATTTCAACTTTTTGTTTGGCAAATTGTGCACGACGCAATCGGCGGATTAACTCTTCGGTTTTGCCCGAAAACATAGAGCCGCAAATGACTTCAATCCACCCAAATTGTTCTTTATGATTTACTGTATTTTCGAGAAACATTTTTTAATTTTATATCGGAAAAAATGAATAGTTTTTATTACTTTGTGTCACAACAAATTTATTAAAAAAGATAAGCATACTCATTAAAATTTTAAAAGTTATAAACTAATTATTAAAATGATTTTTGCAGTACTACATTTAGTTCTAAGAATGATTAAATGTTCCAAAATATAAAAAGATAGAACACCCATGAGAAAAAAGTTAGAAGCCGAATTAATGAGCATCGCCCATAGAATTTTACAACTAAAACACAAAGATGATGTTCGTGAGTTGCATCATGAAACTCAAAAATTATACGAGAAACTATCTGTTTTATTATTTGTTGAAGAAAACTTTAGCGAAGTAAAGCCTACTATTGGTCTTCATGAAATTGAACAAAAACTAGAAAAAGCTTTTGATTTTGATGAAAAAATTGTTGTAGCCGAAATAAAAGAAGAAGCTAATGAGCTAATTGTTGAGCCTAAAATTGAACCAAAACCAGCTGAAATTGTTGCCAAAGAAGAGCCAATTAAAGAAGTTGTAATTGAAGAACCTAAAGTTGAGGAACCTAAAATTGAAGCTCCAAAAGTTGAAATTGAAACTCCAATTATAGAAATTCCGAAACCAGATAAAAAACAAATTTCATTTGATGATATATTAGGTAGCATTCAACCTGAACCTATTTTTGAAAGAGTTAGCATTGCTGAAAAACCAAAAGAGGTAAAAATTCCAGCCGAAGTTACTAAAATCATTGAAGCAAAAATTGAAGAAAAATCGGTTCTCGAACCAAAATTAGAAACCGCGTTTATAGACATCAATGAAGAAAAAGGTATCTTTTTTGAAAAAGCAGATCCAAAACCTGCTTCTAATTTAAATGATAAACTAAACAAAAACATCAATATTGGTTTAAATGATCGATTGGCTTTTGAGAAAAATTTATTTGACGGAAGCACAGAAGATTTTAATCGTGTTGTATCGCAAATTTCGACATTTGAAAAATTTGAAGATGCCAAAAATTTCATAGAAGAAATGGTTAAACCTGACTATAACGATTGGAAAGGTCAGGAAGAATTCGCTGCTCGTTTTATGGAATTTGTAGAAAATAAATTTATCTAAATGGGTAAATTATATCTTGTCCCTACCCCCATTGGAAATTTAGAAGACATGACTTTTAGAGCCATTAAAGTGCTTAAAGAAGTCGATTTGATTTTGGCCGAAGACACTCGCACCAGCGGAAAATTATTGAAACACTTCGAAATTTCGACACACATGCATAGTCATCATATGCATAACGAACATAAAACGGTTGAAAACATCATTAAACGCATTCAAGCTGGAGAAAACATTGCACTTATTTCGGATGCAGGAACTCCAGCTATTTCCGACCCCGGTTTTTTATTAACTAGAGCTTGTGTTGAAAATAACATTGAAGTAGATTGTTTACCTGGTGCAACGGCTTTTGTACCTGCATTAGTCAATAGTGGCTTGCCCAACGATAAATTTATTTTTGAAGGATTTCTACCTGATAAAAAAGGGCGTCAGACAAGATATTTGGCTTTAGCCGAAGAAACCCGAACAATGATTTTATATGTTTCGCCACATAAATTAACCAAAACATTAGCCGAATTCGCACAGTATTTTGGTGCTGACCGACAAGTTTCTGTTTCCAGAGAAATATCGAAACTACATGAAGAAACCGTTCGTGGCACTGCAGAAGAAGTATTAAAACACTTTGAAGCTAAACCTCCAAAAGGAGAAATTGTGGTGGTGGTTGCAGGAAAAACTTTGGTTAAAGAAAATAAAAAAGATTCAAAAACTGACGAATAATATAATGGATATCAATACATTTTTAGATAAATTAAAGGCTGACCCAAAATCAATTACTTTCTCAGAAACTATTGCAGTCATTGAAGAAAATTACACCTTCACTCCTACTGCCTTTCAGAATGGGACTCAGCATAATGCAGCTGGAGAAAATTCGGGATCATGCAAAATATTTGCCTTTGCTCAGATGCAAAATTTAACTACAGAAGAAACATTAGCTTGCTTTGGATCTTATTATTTTGATGAAGTTTTAAATCATCCTGAGGAGACAAATCACCAAAACATTAGAAACTTCATCAAAACTGGCTGGAACGGAATACAATTTGAAGGAGAGGCTTTGGTGGAAAAAAAAAAATAATACAGTTCTTAAACTTATTGGAAAGTTAGTAGTAATTCGAGTGCGAAACAGAACAAAACATAAAATCAATATATGAAAAAAATTCTTATTCAATATTTCACAAATATAATTTTATCGTCCGTTCTCGCTACAATCATTTTTATTGATATCTATCACGAAAATGATGATAGAAACTATATTTTTATCAAAGGATTTTTTGTGTTTTTATGTTTAATCCTTGTAAACTCACCAAACTTTCTTTTAATCATTAAAACTACATTTTTGAAAAGATTATTAATTTCAATATTAGCAACTGTAGTACCTGCTTTAAGCTATTTTTTATATTATTTCACTAACTCTTATCAAGGTTATACTTTTGATTTTCTCATTCCATATATAGCTTCGATTATTAATTTATCTTTAAATATTTCTTTTTTTATCCAATATATTACAAATAGAAAGAGCTGAGTAAAGTAATGCCAATAAAAATTATTTTATGTCCGTAATTCTAAAATAGGTTGACTAAAAATTAAACACTTTTAGCATCCTACAGAAATACAAATACCTAAAACATAAAGTTATTCTACTTCCAAATCCACGAACGAAAAAGTATTTCCGCTAAACAAACCTTTATCAGACAATTTCAAATCCGGAATTACTAATAATGCCATAAACGAAAGCGTCATAAAGGGAGCTTTCAGGTTACTTCCTAATTCTTTAGCCATTTGATCGATTTCTTGGTATAATTTTCCGGCTTCCCATCCGTCTTTATCGCTCATAATTCCGGCAACCGGAAGCGGTAACACTTTATTTTCTGAACCATTAACGGCACAAATTCCACCTTTGTTGGCAACAAGAAGATTTACTGCTTTGCAAATTTCTTCATCAGAAGTTCCTACCACTACAATATTATGGCAATCGTGCGCTACCGAACTGGCAATAGCTCCTTTTTTCAGTCCAAAGTTTTTGATGAAAGCCACCGCTGGCTTGGCATCTTGATAACGATTTACCACTGCCATTTTCAAAATGTCATTTCCCACATCTGAAACTAATTTTCCGTCTTGAATTAAGGATACATGATGAATTTCATTCGTTATTAATTGTCCTTCTAAAGCTTCAATAACTCTAATTTTAGTTGCTGAACTTGGGATTTTAAAATCATTAATTTCTTTAGCAGAAATATTAAAATTGTTAGGCTTTTCAAATTGTACATGATTGACAAAAGAGATTTTATTCTCCGCAACCAATTCCCCGTTGATAAATGTTTTTCCCACATTAAAATCGGTTAAATTATCCACAATAATAAAATCGGCCAAGTCATTTTCTTTCAACAAACCGACATTCATTTTGTAATGATGTACCGGATTGACACAAGCCACTTGCAATACTTTAAACACATCTATTCCTTTGGCAACAGCACGTGCGCAAAGCGAATTGATATGCCCTAAAATCAAATCATCTGGATGCTTATCATCAGAACAAAACATCATATTTTCGAAGTTTTCAGGCAATAAATCGATTAAGGCATCAAAATTTTTGGCTGCACTTCCTTCACGAATAATGACTTTCATGCCAAGCGATAATTTTTCTTCGGCTTCCTCAAAAGTGAAACATTCATGGTCGGTTGTAATCCCTGCAGCAATGTATTTTTTAATAGGTTCACCTCTCAAACCTGGTGCATGTCCATCGACAGGTTTGTTAAAATGTTTGGCCCATTCAATTTTCTTTAAAACTTCAGGATCATCAAATAAAACACCTGGATAATTCATCATTTCCGATAAATAAAAAATATCCGGTGAAGCCATTAATTCCTTAATTTCTTCCGAATCAATCACTGCACCAGCTGTTTCAAAAGAAGTTGCAGGAACGCATGATGGGGCGCCAAAATGAAATTTTAATGGCACTTGTTTACCATTTTCAATCATATAATAAACTCCTTCTTTACCTAGTACATTGGCAATTTCGTGTGGATCAGAAATTGTAGCAACCGTGCCATGAAGTACAGCAATTTTAGCAAATTCAGAAGGAACCAACATCGAACTTTCAATATGAATATGAGCATCGATAAATCCTGGAAGAATATAACTTTTAATACCATGTTCTTTTTCGATAATCGAAATTATTTTCCCTGCTTCAACGGTAATTTCTCCCGAGTAAATTCGTTTATTTTCGATATCAACTATTTGGCCTTGAATTTGCATTTATTGTGTTTTAAAAGTACTAAAGATCAAAATTAACTACTTTTTATTCAAATTTTGACCATTACGTTAAAAGAATATAATTCTACAAAAAAAATAAACACATAGAAACATAGGTAAAAGATAAGTATAGAAAACTATTTTTTCACATAAGCCTATAAAATCTATGAAAAGCAAAGCTTCTCCTTTTTAAATTTAAAAGCTATGTCTCTATGTGTTTGAAAAAATATCAAATTCGAAAAATAATTAACAAACAGTTTTACATTTTTATTTTACATTTGAATTTCAAATTACTTACACTCCATTCAAAAAATTATGCGCTGGACTATCAAACCAAAACCGTCAAAGGAAAAGGTCAAACACCTTTCTCATGCTTTAAGTGTCGAAGAAAATATTGCGACACTATTAATTCAACGTGGCATTGAAACTTATGAAGATGCCAGGCAGTTTTTTCGCCCCAATTTAGATGATTTGCACAATCCATATTTAATGAAAGATATGGGCAAAGCGGTTTCTAGGATTGAAAAAGCGATTGAAAACAATGAAAATATCTTAATTTTTGGTGACTATGATGTCGATGGAACAACGGCTGTTTCATTGGTTTCTTCCTATTTAAAAAGCTACTACAAAAACGTGGCAACTTACATTCCGGATCGTTATGATGAAGGATATGGCATTTCATACAAAGGAATTGATTATGCTGATGACAACGGAATTTCACTTATTATTGCTTTAGATTGCGGTATAAAATCGATTGATCATGTGGCTTACGCCAAAGAACGGAATATTGATTTTATTATTTGTGATCACCACAGACCGGGAGAAACTTTGCCCGATGCTGTTGCTGTTTTAGATCCAAAACGTGAAGATTGTCATTATCCTTATGATGAATTGTGTGGTTGTGGTGTTGGTTTCAAATTAGTTCAGGCCTTAGCCGAAAACAGGAATCAAACTATTGATGACTTAATTCCATACTTAGATTTAGTGGCAACTGCCATTGCTGCTGATATTGTTCCCATGACAGGTGAAAATCGTGTTTTGGCAAAATTTGGATTAGATGTCATTAATACCAATCCACGTCCTGGGATTCTCGCTATGATTCAGAATTTAAAAAAGAAAGTACTTACGATTACTGATGTCGTATTTATTATAGCACCCAGAATTAATGCCGCCGGAAGAATTAAACACGGAAATTACGCTGTTGAATTACTAACCGAATTTGATTTGGCTCAAGCCGAGGAATTTGCTTCTCAGATTGAAATTTTCAACGCTGACCGAAAAGATTTAGACAAACAAATTACACAAGAAGCACTCATTCAAATTCAAACCAATGACGAAACCGAAAAATTCACAACGGTCGTGTATCAAGAAAATTGGCACAAAGGTGTCATTGGAATTGTAGCTTCACGATTAATAGAAACACATTACCGACCAACAATTGTTTTTACTAAAAGCGGTGATAAACTAGCTGCTTCGGCACGTTCTGTTAAGGATTTTGATATCTACAACGCTTTAGAAGCCAGTGCTGAACATTTGGAACAATTTGGTGGACATATGTACGCGGCAGGAATGACTTTGAAAGAAGAAAATTACGAAGCGTTCAAAAACAAATTTGAACAAGTAGTTCAGGAAACCATTCATCCTGATTTATTGACTCCTGAAATTGCGGTAGATTTAGAAATCGATTTAAACGATATTAACGATAAGTTTTTTAGAATTTTAAAACAATTTGAGCCTTTTGGACCGCAAAATATGAGTCCTGTTTTCATGTCAAAAAACACCAATGACACTGGTTATGGTAAAACCTTAGGTAAAGATGAAGAGCATTTAAGGTTATTTGTAAAACAAAATAATAGTCAAGGTATGGCAGCTATTGGTTTTAATTTAGCCCATAAAAAATCACTTACAGAAAATAAAAAACCATTTGATGTTGTTTATTCTGTAGATGAAAATGAATGGAATGGCAGTGTAACATTACAGCTTCGATTAAGAGATATAAGATAAAAACTCTCAAAATTATTAAAATCATATTTAAAAACTTCTAAAATATCAATTCCATAAAAATGGTTATAAACCTATTTTTGGAAGAATTTTATCTTCGATTTTAGTATATTTGCTAACCTAAAAAACAACACAAATATTCATTATTTGAAATAAAAAAGATGACACAGAAATCTAAAATTCATTACACTCTTACGGATGAAGCACCAATGTTAGCTACACATTCATTTTTACCAATAGTACAAGCTTTTACGGCCCCAGCAAACATTGCTATTGAGATTAGAGATATTTCACTTGCCGGAAGAATTTTATCCAACTTCCCAGAATATTTAAAAGACAATCAAAAAGTAGCTGATAATCTTGCCGAATTAGGAAAGTTAGCCACTACTCCTGAAGCCAATATTATTAAACTTCCAAACGTTTCGGCATCAATTCCTCAATTAAAGGAAGCCATTGCTGAATTACAATCTCATGGTTTTGCTATTCCAAACTTCCCAGAAGAACCAGCTACTGAAGAAGAAAAAAGCATCAAAGCTAAGTATTCTAAAGTTTTAGGATCTGCCGTGAATCCAGTGTTACGTGAAGGAAATTCTGATCGTCGTGCTCCGAAAGCAGTAAAAAACTATGCTAAACAAAACCCACACAAAATGGGTATTTGGGCATCTGATAGCAAAACTGCAGTAGCTCACATGAATTCAGGTGATTTTTACGGAACAGAGAATTCTGTAACTGTTGCAAATGACAGCAAATTCAGAATTGTTTTCGCTGGAAATGATGGTGCTACTAAAGTCTTGAAAGATTTTTCAAACTTAAAAGCTGGTGAAGTCATTGACAGTTCTGTAATGAACTTAAATGCTTTGAGAACTTTCGTAGCTGAAGCTATTGCCGAAGCAAAAGAAAAAAACGTATTGCTTTCTGCTCATTTAAAAGCAACTATGATGAAAATTTCCGATCCGATTATTTTCGGGGCTATCGTTGAAACTTTCTTCAAGGATGTTTTCACAAAATATGCTGATTTATTCAAATCATTAGACATCAATGCTAATAATGGTTTACAAGATTTATTCGACAAATTAGTCGGAAATGCACAAGAAGCCGAAGTCAAATCAGCAATTGAAAGCGCTTTAGCTAGTGGTCCTCGTGTAGCTATGGTAAATTCTGATAAAGGAATTACCAACTTCCATGTCTCTTCAGATATTATTGTAGATGCATCTATGGCTGCATTAGCACGAAGTGGCGGTAAAATGTGGAATACAGAAGGGAAAGAAGAAGATACTGTTTGTATTATTCCAGACCGTACCTATGCGGGTTTTTACCAAGCCGTAATTGACGATATGATTAAAAATGGTGCTTTAGACCCAAAAACAATGGGATCTGTACCTAACGTTGGTTTAATGGCCCAAAAAGCAGAAGAATACGGTTCACACGATAAAACATTCCAAGCTGACGCTACTGGTACAATAAACGTGGAAGACGAAAACGGAACTATTTTATTATCACAAAATGTAGAAGCTGGCGATATTTTCAGAATGTGCCAAACCAAAGATGCTCCTATCCAAGACTGGGTAAAATTAGCCGTTAACAGAGCGCATTTGTCTGATACTCCTGCCATTTTCTGGTTGGACAAAGACAGAGCACACGATAGAGAAATTATCAAAAAAGTAGAGAAATATTTAAAAGATTACGATACTGCTGGTTTGGATATCCGTATTATGGATGTTAAAGATGCGATGACTGAAACGTTACGCAGAATCCGCGAAGGAAAAGATACTATTTCTGTTTCAGGAAACGTTTTACGTGATTATTTAACCGATTTATTCCCTATTCTAGAATTAGGAACTTCAGCAAAAATGCTATCTATTGTTCCTTTGATGAATGGTGGTGGTTTGTTTGAAACCGGAGCTGGAGGTTCTGCACCAAAACACGTTGAACAATTTACGGAAGAAGGTTATTTACGTTGGGATTCATTAGGTGAATTCTTAGCATTACAAGCTTCTTTAGAGCATTTAGCACAAACACAAAACAATGCGAAAGCTCAGGTATTAGCAGATACTTTAGATGAAGCGAATGCAAAGTTCTTAGCTACTGATAAATCACCAGCACGTAAAGTAGGTGAAATTGATAACAGAGGCTCACACTTCTATTTGGCTTTATATTGGGCACAAGCTTTAGCAGCACAAACAAAAGATACTGAATTACAGACAAAATTTGCTCCAATTGCTAGTGAATTAACTGTAAACGAAGCTAAGATTGACGCTGAATTAATTGGCGCTCAAGGCAAACCTCAACAAATTGGCGGTTATTATCAACCATCAAATGAATTGACGGAAAAGGCCATGCGTCCAAGTGCAACTTTAAACACTATTTTACAGAAATTAGTTTAATTTTAAATTCAATACATATAAAAAAAGCCACCCAAACGGGTGGCTTTTTCGTGTTAAACCAAATTTAAATACTCAACCAAAACAAAGTATTTAGCGTTTAAGTGAGAAATGTGCTTTAAACACTTTCTCAACTTGATTTTCATTGTATTGAATTGAAAACCAATAATCTGTTGCTGGCAAATTTTGACCATTAAATGTGCCATCCCAACCAGCGTCTGCAGGTCGTATTTGTTTAACTAGTTTACCTAATCTATCAAAAATATGAATGCTCGCATTTGGTTGGTTGTTTAATGACCAAACATTCCAAGTATCGTGATATCCGTCACCATTTGGTGTGAAGTAATGTGGGTAACCAATGGTGAAAATGTGTTCAATAGTGATATTTGTACATCCATTTGTGTCATGAATCGTAACATAATGTTCTCCCGTTGAAACGTGTGAAAACACATTGCTTGTTTGAAATTCACCACCATCCAAACTATATAAATAATCCCCTGTACCTACAACATTGATTGTAATCGTTTGATTTTCTTCAAAATAATTACTCACAACATAAGTAGCCGTTTGTGCGGGCTGAGACAAATCGACAACAGCTTGAAAACGTGCTGAATGGCAAGTCGTAATTGTATTTATGGCTTCAACTTCGTAAAGTCCAACTTCATTAGCTGTATCAACCGTATAAGTACTTGTTGTAGCTCCAGGAATAACAACACCATTGTGATACCATACAAAAGTATGATTCGCATTACTCAAACCAGTATTTAAAGTATAGTTTGATATTATAGTATTATTTGAATCCACACAGATGGAACCCCCTGCAATTACTGGAGTTGGTAGTGGATTTATTGTAATGTCAATCTGAGTTGCATCTCCCCTACAACTTGATTCAGCATAAACAATAAGACTAATAGTCGTAGGAACCGTTACCCCATTTGATAAAGTTATCAAATTTGATAAATGAATTGGACCTACTCCACTTCCGGTTGATCCTCCAGTAGCAGTTGGCAATATAAAATCCCAATAAATAGTTGCACCAGGTACGTTATTACAATTCAATGTAATATCAACCTGTTCCCCCGAACAAATCGAAGGTGTATTATTAGTTACAGTAACAATAGGTTTTGATGTAACCGCAATCGTCATGTCTGTCGAAATAGCGCATTGCCCTACAGTTGGTGTAAATGTGTATGTTGTCGTTGTTGTATTATTCAAAGCCGGTGACCAAGTTCCTGTAATACCATTGTTTGATGTTGTTGGTAAAGGAGCTAATGTTTGTCCAGAACAAATTGGCGCAACCTGAGTAAATGTTGGTGTAACATTTGAATTAACAGTAATTGTCATGTTTACCGAAACAGCACATTGACCAGTAGTTGGGGTAAATGTATACATTGTTGTTGCTGTATTATTTAGGGCAGGAGACCAAGTTCCTGTCACACCATTATTTGATGTTGTTGGCAAGGCAGACATTGTTCCTCCAGAACAAATAGGAGACACCTGTGTAAACGTTGGCGTTACTTTCGTTACAGTAATTGTCATTGATGCTGTAGTAGCACACAAACCAACAGTTGGTGTAAAAGTATACATTGTTGTAATCGTATTATTCATTGCTGGTGACCAAGTTCCTGTAATACCGTTGTTAGAAGTAGTTGGCAATGGTGACAATGCATCTCCAGAACAAATTGGACTAACTTGAGTAAAAGTTGGCGTTACATTTGGATTAACCGTAATTGTCATGGTTGTCGAAACAGCACATTGACCTATAGTTGGTGTAAAAGTGTACGTTTTCGTTACTGTATTATCCAATGCTGGTGACCAAGTTCCTGTAATACCATTATTTGATGTCGTTGGCAAAGCAGACAATGTTCCGCCTGAACAAATTGGCGCGACCTGTGTAAATGTTGGTGTTACATTTGAATTGACAGTAATAATCATCGTAGTGCTAACAGCACATTCACTAATAGCCGGAGTAAAAGTATAAGTAGTTGTACTCGTATTGTTTAATGCTGGAGACCAAGCTCCTGTAATTCCATTATTAGATGTTGTTGGCAAAGCAGACAATGTTTGTCCGGAACAAATTGGCGCCACTTGTGTAAAAGTTGGTGTCGCTTTTTGATTCACAACAATAGTCATAGAAGCAGTTCTTACACACACTCCGCTAGAAGGTGTAAATGTATATAATGTAGTTGCTGTATTATTTAGAGCTGGAGACCAAGTCCCTGTCACACCATTATTTGATGTTGTTGGTAATGGCGACAATGCATCACCAGAACAAACGGGACCTATCTGGGTAAAATCAGGTATTACCACTGGATTCACATCAATGGTCATTGTTGCATTACTAGCACATTGTCCAGATGTTGGCGTAAAAGTATAGGTTGTTGTTGTGGTATTATTGATAGCTGGCGACCAAGTCCCTGTAATTCCATTATTAGAAGTAGTAGGCAAAGCTGACAATGTATCTCCAGAACAAATTGGGCCAACTTGTGTAAATACTGGTACGTTTTCAGAAGTAGAAATTGTAACTGTATCATTTTCATCATTATAACAGACACTTGCATTATTATGATCTAGCATTCTTGCCACGACTAATGCATATGTTGTGGTTGCTGTTATTGTTTGATTCAAAACAAAATTTCCAGTCGAATCTAGCAATACTGTCTGATTATCTACTCCATTAACGGTATATTCCACAGTTGCTCCTGGTGTACCTGTAAAAGTAAGCGCAACACTTTCTCCTGAACAAACAGTAGTCCTTGAAACGGATAAATTCGCTGCAGGCAAAGGATATACTTTTAAAATAAAATCGGTAATGGTAAAACATCCTGTAACATTGTTAACCACCTTAGCATAAATTGTTTGTGGATTTGGTGAATTCGAATAAGGAAGGTCTGGAATCGGAGATACTCCATCTACTGCATTGGCATAAGTAGTATAAAAGGTGATGGTATTGTTTACTAAATCAGAGTTAATTCGACTTCTCGCCGCATTAAGATCAAAAATTGCAACATTCGGCAAACCACTACATTGACTTAATTGAACAATATCATTTGCTGTTGGTGGAATATTGAAAGCTCCAGCTCCATCTGTTGCAGTACCTGTCCAACGAATTTCAAAACCTCCATCTCCATGTGGTCTATCTATAGCAATATAATAAACCTGTCCAGGATAAACCTGTAAAGACATAACATAACCATCGCTATAACCTGGATTATTAGCACCGTTACCAACCTGCGTATAAGGGTTTCCCGAAATCATACCTGTATGATTGTTTAATGCATTCAATTCTTGTGGATTTGAAGTTGCACATCGTATAGGGCTACCCAAACTCCCACAAGCTTTATTAGCTCCAAAAACCCAAAAATCATAATCTACACTAAGGCTTGGATCATTAGGAATCAAATCAAATCCTAATCTAGACCCTGGTACAACCCAAGGAGCAATATTAATTTTTATCCAAAGGGAATTATGCTCCGAACTGCTACATCCAGCAACCTCTTGCACTCCATATCCTGAAGCATTTGAACTGAAAGTTCCGTTTCCACACACTGTGATTGCATTTACACAATCGTTAGGTGAATTTTGAGCGAATATTGAATTTCCAAAAAACAATACCACTAATAATATTACAATCTTTTTCATACTTTTTGGTTTTTTAAGTGCAATAGTTAATCTCTGTTTTTACTACAGAGATTAACCACTGGGGAGTTTTGACTTATAGCTTTTACATTCAAAATTTTGTAAAGACCAACCTTTATTTTTTTAGAATTATAAATTCAGAACGTCTGTTTTGAGCATGCTCTTCTTCAGTACAATTTGAATTACAATTCACTTTTGGTTCAGTGCTTCCAAAACCTTTTCCAGAGATATGATCAGCTGGGATTCCTTTTGAAATTAAATATTGAACCGTTGATTGTGCTCTTTGTTCAGACAATTTTAAATTATATGAAGTGCTTCCTTTAGAATCAGTATGAGATTTTACAAAAATCACCATATTAGGATTTTCATTCATTACCCTAACTAATTTGTCTAACTCATTGGCTCCTCTAGCTGTAATATTGCTTTTATTAAAATCGAAATAGACATTGTTTAGAAGTACTTCTCTATCCGTGATTACAACCTCAACAGGAACCAGCTCCGCTTTAATCGCAACTACATTAATTTTATCTTTTTGAATTGGATAAGTGGCAGTTTCAAAATTTTGTAATGCTACCGAGATAGAATAATCTGTTAGACATTCAATATTATAGCTTACTTTTCCTTCTGAATCTGATTTTGTAGTAGCAATTGTATTTCCATTTCCATCTAAAATAGATACTAAAGCATTTGATAATATTTCACCTGTTTTTTTATTGGTAACCAAAGTAATGACTTCGGCAGTACAAACAGGTATTGCAGCATAAATGGCATCAAAACCATTTCTATTTGAAGCGAAGTACCCCATATTTAAATTTTTATTGAAACTAAATGAAAAATCGTCTTTTTCGGTATTTACCGGTTTTCCAACATTTTGAGCTGGTTCGTTTTCTTTCAAATCAATTTTGAAAACATCTAAACCTCCAAATCCTTGTTTCCCTGAAGAAGCAAAATATAAGATGCTGTCATCTGTAATGAAAGGGAAATTTTCTTTTCCAGGCGTGTTAATATTTGCTCCTAAATTTTGAGGTGTTCCATAACCGTTAGCATCAATTGATACTTTCCAAATATCAGACTCTCCTATTCCTCCTGGCATATTTGAAGAGAAATACAGCGTTTTTCCGTCTTTACTCAAACTTGGATGTGTTACAGAATAACTTGTACTATTGAAAGGCAGTGCTTCAATAGTACTCCATTTTCCATCCACTTTAGTAGCTTTATACAAACCTTGTTGGCCTACTTTCACATTACTGTTTTTGTTTCTTTCATATTGGCCTTCACTGTGACTATCTCTTGCAAAAAACATCACATTTCCATCGCTTGTAATAGTAACAGGTCCGTCGTGAAAAGAAGTATTTAGTTCTTTTACAGGAGTTACTTCAGATAAAGTTCCATCTGCATTTCTAGTCGATTGAAAAATATCTAAATAGGCTTGATTCGTCCATTTGTCCGTTTTTTTAGAAGCACTTCTCGTATTCACAAAATACAGCACATTATCATTAGAAAGTACCGCACCAAAATTGCTTTGACCTTTACTATTAACCGTAGTTTCAGCTACATCAAAAAGTTTAGATTTGTTTGCTAAACTTGGAATGTAATTTGGATTTGCTTTGTGTTCTTTCGCTCTTGAATCGTTAGGAGACAAACCAGCAAAAACATCCATTTGTTTGTTAGCTTCCTGATATTTTCCTAACGCTTTTAATGTTTGAGCATAACGGTAATAGGTTTCAGCATTTGCTTTACCTTCAACCGCTTTAGCATACCATCTTGCAGCTTCTTCTGTATTAAACACATTATAATAACTATCTGCTAACTGTGTGTATACATATGGTGTAGCATTTTTACTATTTGCCAATTTTGAATATTCTTCAATAGCACCAACATATTGATAACTTTCAAAAAGTTTATCTGCTTTGGCTGTAAACTTGTCTTGCCCATAACTTGCGTTCAAAAGCAAAACTAAATTTAGTGTTATATATATTTTTTTCATTGTAAGTTACTTTTTGGTTAGAAAAATCTAGGTGAAACAGATACTTTTTTAGGGAAATTCAAATCAAACAATAACATAAACTCATGTGATGCAGGAGCTGTTACTTTTAAATCTGAAATCACATGATCATAAGCATAACCTGCTTTAATGTTTGGTGTAATCGCATAATTCACCATAGCTCCATAAGAATCATCAAGTCTATATGTTGCACCTAATTCGAACTTATCGAAGAACAAAAAGTTAGCTGAAACATCTACAGAAATTGGTGCATTAAAAGCCGATTTCAACATGGCTGAAGGCTTAAATTTTGTGCTTTGAGATAAATCAAACACATAGCCTCCTGTTAAAAAGTAATGTTGCGTTTCGCTTCCATACTGATACTCTTGTCCATTTTGAGTTACATCAAGATGCTTGCTTTTTAGCATATTTGGTACCGAAAAAGCCAAGTAGTAATTTTTAGAATAGTAAAACAAACCTGCTCCAATATTCAAATACGTATTACTGGTATCTTCTTTAAAAGCCAAATCACCTTCGTGTTGTACATATCCATTTCCAATATCAGAAAACAAACCTACTTTATGGAAAGTCGCTCCTCCTTTAAGTCCGAATGCCAAACGGTGATCTCCTCCTAAATTCAAAGTATATGAGAAATCTGCATATACGTTATTCTCTTCAATAGGGCCAATTTTATCTGAAATTACTGAAAGTCCCAAACCAACATTTTTTCCTGCTGGACTGTGTACAGACATTGTTAATGTTTTAGGAGCTCCTTCCATATTAACCCATTGCTGTCTGTAAAGTAAACCAACAGACAAGTTCTCTTTTGAACCAGCATAAGCTGGATTGACCACGTTCATATTATACATATATTGTGTATAGTGTGGATCTTGTTGCGCCACCATATCTATTGATAACAGGGCGATTAATATCGTTGTGAAATATATTTTTTTCATTTTGTGAGAGATTGCTTTTTACAATTAATACAGTCTGTTTGCCTGTTATAAAACAAACAGACTGTTTTTAATTGCTGATTAATATTGTCTATTAATATATACCCAACCAGTTACGGTTGTTCCGTTATCTTTGTGAATGCTGTAGAAATATGTTCCGTCTGTTAATTCTTTTCCATCATCAGACTTACCATTCCATTGCGCAGCATATTCTCCTCTAAAAGAATACACTTGTGTTCCGTAACGGTTGAAAATATTAAGTTCACTTACGCCCATTCCAGTCAAATCGAAAGAATCATTTGCACCGTCTCCATTTGGAGAAATACCTCTTGGAATAGAGCCACAATTTCCTTCAACTCTAACGATTACACTTTGATTATCGGCGAAGTGGCAATCCTGCTCTGCTACCGAATAAGTAACTGTATATTCAACTCCAGGAGTACTTAACAACAAATCAATAGCTCCTGTTGCAGGATCAATAGATAATCCTGTTGGTGTAGCTGTAAAAGTACCACCAGTTGTAAACCCTGAATCAGTTGTAATGATCGGAGCTAATCCTTCTGTACAATAGAATTCACTATCATAATTGAATCCTACTGTAGGAGCAACCAAATCGATTACATCAACCTGTATTGGAGTTCTTGGTCCTATACAACCTGTTCCACTAACTAAAGCAACATAGTAAGTCGTTGTACCCAATACAGCTGTTGATGCAATTGGAGCATTCACACTTCCAGTACCTCCCGAAGGAGTCGTATACCATAGTAAAGTATAACCTGCCGGCGTAGTAGCTGTTAAGGCTGAAGTTGTTTGATTTAAACAATGTTCAACTGGTGAAGCAACTGTAGCGACTTCATTAAGACCTTGGTAAGTAACCGTAAATGGTTTTTCGCAGTAACGTGTTTTCCAATAATAAGTATAAACACCTGGCACATTGAATCCTGAAATAGCTGTTGTTGTGCTTGTTGGTGATCCAATAGTAGTGATAGCTGGATTATTTGTAGCAACAATCCATTCTCCTACCCCTGCGGCTTCAACATTTAGTGTCATTTGATCACAAGTTAATGTTGCATCCTCAGTCACAATATCAGTATTTACTTTAAAATTAGCCGCATCTAGCAAATGTCCAGTTGCATTACCTCTTACTCTAAAAATAAATCTGGTAGTGGTTTGTCCCACCGGTACATCATAAGTACCTTTTCTTAAACTCCAAACCAATGTGCTTGAAGTATGTTCCGTTAGCATAACAAACGGTCCTGATGGCGGTCCAGCCCATAATTCTATTGTTGTTCCAGCTCCGCTAAGTCTACTTGCCGAAGCAAAACTATAATCCACCTTTTTGATTTCAGCCGATGTCTCAAAATCTTTATACAATCCTTTAATATTAGGATCATTAGGATTCCAAGCCGCAGCGCCGTCCTGTGTTAATTGTAAACATTGAGATCCTTCATAAGGAATTACCCCAGGTGAGTTTGATGCTTCGTGGAAGAACACAGTTCCCCAATCAGTATTTGTTCTCCATCCCGGAACAAGTTTTGAATGAATAATGGTTGAAATACCAGTTACATTTTGCATTGGTAATTTTTCAAAACTATAATTGAATGCATTCATATCGCAGAGATCTGACGGTGTGCTCACACAAATGTCAAATTTCTTATCCACAAATTCTGTAGCATTGTATTTTACTCTAATCTTATAGGTAGTACCAACTGTTAATTCAGAAGAATAGGTTGTAACCAAAGAGTTGTTTTCACTACATACTTTTTCTACAAGAGACCCATTAGCTTGTACTTCATATAAAGACAAGATGATTGTTGGGAAACTTCCTGTGTATGAACTTGCATAGTAACTTCCTGGATTGAAATTGCTTAATTCAACTGTGTGTACTTTCGAAGTAGCTACAAATTCATACCAGATGTCCCCTCCATTAACTCCTCCACAAGATGTTGGAACATTTGAAGCTGTTGCTCCAATGAAAGAAGCTCTAGTTCCTTGTGATGCACAAGTTCCATTTGAATTTACCTGAAGACGGATTGCCGAGTCCGGCTCATCATTTCTGATAAATACTTTTGGTCCTGTCCAGTAACTCTTATCTGTAGTACTACATTTTGCGCGAACAAAATATTCGTAAGTTCCCGCAGTAGGATCAAAATTGAAATCAGTAGCTGATGGAGTATAATTTGGTGTACCCAAAACTGGCTGACCTGACTGTGGAATCGAACCATGACCTAATGGCTGTATTGCAACTTCCCATTCTGTTTCTGAACCACCTGGAGTCCAAGAAAGTACCCCCAAATTGTTCACTGCAAGGTTAGTTGGCTGTGGACAAGCAATTACTGAACAATTTGAAACACCAGTGTAAATATTGGTATTGATTGTACCTAATCCAAGCGGACTAGTCCAAACCACATTACCCAAGTAATCTTTAACTACTGCCTGTGCTTGAGAATATTGAAGTCCGCTACCTTGGCCTCTCCAATACAAATTAAATTCAATCCCTGAACATAAGTATATTGAATAATCCAAAACCGTTGGTTGATTAGGAGCTACAACAGGGAAAGTAAGTGTTTGTATCACTATTCCATTTTGTACTACATCCAAACCTTGATTCACTTGACCTGTATTTCCATTAGAAAGTGAAATTGTATATTCACACATGTTTGATATATCACATTTCGTAAGAAATTCAAAAGGTCCTACCCATACACTTTGTGATGTACCACTACAAATTGCTCTTACAAAATATTGGTATCTGGTTGAAGGAGTAAGTCCAGTAATTGTATAAGGTGGATCTGAGGGTGCATTAGCTGTATGTAAATATTGAGGAAGTGTATTTCCTATTGGAGCAGGCGTACCAAAAGGTTGCACTGAAATCTCCCATGAAGTTTCAGAACCTGCTGATTGCCAATTAATAGTAGCAGTTGTATCTGTGATAGCATTGGTATTTGTTGTAACATTAAATACTGACGGACATGCTGGAATATTTTCTACAACTACATTATCAATAAATAAATATGATCCTCTATAATTCCATGAGTTAGAAGGATACTTTGGTACCTGGAATGCAATATTAACATTAGTAGGTACAGTAATACCAGTAAGGTTAATTATCATTTCCTTTGGTTCCGTATTGTTTATAACTTCATGAATAAATTCAACAGACAATGGTCCTGCAAGCGTTAAAGTAGCAGCGTTTGTCAATGTTATTGTATTACCTGATATGCTGGCTACGTTCGTAGGATATGGAAGTGGCCAACCTGGAATCCAAACCCTATCACCTACTCGAGCTCCTTGTGCACTAGCTACCGTTATGGTATTAGAACCTGCTGTAGTTCCGGTAGTCGTAGTAAGGACGTTGTTTTCATATAAAATAGTCGTAAATTGACTAATGTCTACTCCGTTCGTTGATATTTTAACTTTTAAATCTTCTTCAAAAGAAAAACCTTTGTAATAAAAACGCAATCTTTGATTTGGCTGTACTGCTAAAGTTGGCGAAATCATCCAATCATCACTATTACCATTTGTATAGCAATTAATAGCTGCCATTTGATCACCAAACATTGGTTCCACAGGCATTCCAAGATCCCATACATTTGAATCTTCATTATTGTTAACAATTGTCCAGCAAGACTCTGTTGTAGAATTGGAATCAAAAGTTTCAATAAAAGGAGTTGGCAATACATTACAGATTGTTTTGAACTTTAATGGTCCAATCCATGCGCTGTAATCAGAACCACATACCGCTCTTACATAATATTCATAGGTAGTATTTGGAGATAATCCTGTCGCATTATATGTTGGGTTAGTGTTTATAACTATCCCTGAGCCTGTTGGAACTCCCGAATTTGGACTTTGAATGGCAATCTCCCATTGTGTTTCTGAAAATCCACGCGTCCAGCTTAAAGTAGCTGAAGTTGTTAAAATGTTAGAAGCAATTGGTAAAGAAGGATCCGGGCACAATGGCGCATCATCAATACTAAAATCATCAATAGTAACGATTCCTGTATTTCTTGGATTATCAATCGTTGATGGAAGATGGAATGCAAAATAAGCAGGTCCAATTCCATTAAAGATTACAAAATCTTCCAAGAAATCACCATTTGTGAAATCGTGAGCTGGAATCAATACTGTAGGATTACTAAAATCCGGTGTTGAAGACATTAAAACCTCAAAATTACCTCTTTGTGTTGGATTCATTATAGTTGAAGCCGCTTTGTATTTAAACTTCAGCATTTTTTGTCCTACAACATTTATCTGAGCGCTTATTAGGTAATCGTCATAAGACACAAATGGATTCATGAAAAGATCTTGCGGTCTGATGGTTGCTTCAGTGGCTGCAATAGTCCATTTGGCATTGTTATCTCCGTTTCTGTTATCAACTGTCCAACAGAATTTTTTGGTATTTACGTCTGAGTCGTTTAAACTTTCAAAATAAGGTATTGGCTGGGTAGTACATACCGTAATAAAATTAATAGGTCCTGCCCAAGTACTTTGTAGCAATGGTGAACACACTGCTCTTACATAAACTTCGTAACGGGTAGATGAATTTAACCCTGTTAAAGTATAAGGATTCGTATTTACAATAATCCCTGGTGTAGTTGGAACACCAGTCCCTACTGGCTGAACTACAACTTCCCATTGGGTATTATTATAACCATTGGTCCATGAAACTTCAGCTGAATTGGTTGTTATAGAACCTGCAGTAATCACCGGGTAACTTGGTTCAGAACAAGCTGGCAGATCTTCTATATTAACATCATCAATAAATATGCTAGTTCCAGCTTGTACAGCACCAGTTGGAGCTATCCAAGCAATGTTAACATCACCAGCAATATTTGGCAATGGAACTATTTTTTCTACATAGTGATAACCTGTAGTATAGGATGCTAAAGGAGCAATGGTTGTTGTAAAATTTTGTGGTCCCACACCAGTGGTAGACAATTTTATTTCAAAAGAACCTGGTCCTGGAGTTGGATTTACTGATGGCCCCCAATTTCCATACACATTTACTTTGTATCGAAGCCTTTTTTGAGTAATTCCATCCAAATGAATTTGAGGTGAAGACACCATATCATTGGTTAAATTTCCTGCTGCTGCGGTACGCAAAGCCAATACCTGACCTTGAGGAGGATTACTTATACCAGGATCACCAACATAAGTAAAAAATCTACCGTCATTATTCAAATCTATAGAAGTCCAACATGGTTCTGGATCTGCAGCAGTAGCCGCTGCAAATTGAGTAGAATAAGGCGTTGGAAATACTGTACACTGTGTTTTAAAAGGGAACGGATTTCCCCATGGTCCTGGTACACCACTACAAACTGATCTTACATATAAGTTATAACTAGTATTCGGCGTTAAACCTGTTGCCAGATTATTACTATTTGTAGAAGTTGACATCAAAACATCTGCACCAACTGGAGCACCCTGAGATACTGGTTTAGCAATATATTCCCAGTTACTCGCTAAATTTTGTGGATTCGCCCATGAGAATCGTGCACTTGTCTGTAATAAATTATCATACGAAAACCCTGAAGGTATAGGACAAGAAGGTTGTGATAAGGTAAAAGTAAAACAAATACTCGCACCATCCCTATCTGGATAGTATTGGTATGGTGAAGAAATTACAAAGTAATACGTTTGTCCTGCCTGTAAATATACATTTTGAAGTTGCGCAGATGAAACGCCTGAAGGCTCACCTGTTACAAGAGCACCCAAACAGTTTGCTGTTGTTCCAATTCCTGTACAATTATCAAAAATAAAAACACTAGAAAGCGTATTATAACAACCTGTTGCGGTATTAGTATTAGTGGCTAAACTAACATTAACCAACCCTGTAGTAGTTGGGGTATAGGATAAAAAAGCATGATCTCCATTAAGCCAGTTTGAAGTTGAGCCAACTGGTTGACAACTTAAACCTTGTGAATTTAAAGTTGTATAATTTGGATTATCATGAAAGGTACTTAAATTAGTACTTAAAACGTATGGTGTTGTTGCGATATTAGTAGTTGGAATAACAACTGGTGTGTCACAGGTTAATCCTAATCTTGTGGTTGTGATTTGAAAAGGACCTGCCCATAAACTACCTGTTGTTGAATCACAGATTGTTTTTATGTATACATCATAAGTAGTACCATCTACAAATGGAGCACCACTTGTTAAAGTAGTTGCATTATATGAAGTTCCTGTCACTGCTGTACCAGTTGCTCCAATACCATTTCCCTGAGGAACTATTTGAATTTCAAAATTAGTTGCTGTAGAGTCCCAATTAATTAAACCTCCATTAGCCGACATGGTAGTGTTAATTCCTGTTACTTTTGCACAGCTTTCAATTACTCTTACATTGTCTATAAACCAAGTGTCTCCAGTGGTCGCAGGAAGATTTGCTGCATCTTGATTTGTAATAGCAACAAAAGCAATATATACCGGTATTCCAGCTGGAATAGACGGAATTGTAACTATTTTTTCTTCATAAGTCATTGCTGATACATTCAACTGGGCTTCTGTCCAAGTTGCTAATGGTACATTAAAACCACCTATGTCAGGTTGACTGGCTGTTGAAAGTCTTACTTGGTAAGTTGTTCCTTTATTTGTAAAACTTCCCTGTTTTGTATGAAATCTAATTTCAGTAGCATTTGGTGTTATAAACTGAGGGGAAATTAAATAATACTCGACTGTAGTACCAACCGTATTATTTAAAGAAGGATTTACCATTGCCCCTGGTGTTCCTAAATAACCTCCAGTTGGCGTTGTTGGAACCCAATTATTAGTAACTGTTTGGTTACTGGTAACCGCCCAAGGAGGACTAGGTATTCCGCCATTAAAATTTTCTAATGTTAATTGCGCAAAAGCTGTATTTGAAAATAATCCAAATAGAGATATCAGCAAGAGATTTATTCCGAGATTTTTCTTGTGTCGAAGAAAAAGTTCTGCAATAAATATCCAATTGGATATGGGAGTTGTTTTTTGCATTTTTTCTTAATTTTTGTGGTTAATAAAATCTGTTATAAAAAACAAGAAGCAAGACAATCTAGTTGACTGTCTTACTTCTTTGTAAATCCTTATTTTTTAATAATTTTAAAATACTGAACGTTTTCTTCTGAATACAGTTTGATCAAATAAGTTGAAGATGCTAACCCATTGAAATCTACTTGAACATTATCAGCGTTAACTTTTAAAACTCTTAATTGTTGACCTAATAAATTATATAATTCAACTCTAGTTATTGTCTCTTTTGCAGTAATTGTCAATTGATCTGAAACTGGATTTGGATAATACTTCAAATTCGTAATTTCAAAACTATTAGTACCTAAGGCCGCTAAACAAGGGCCTGAAGCAAGAATTGCAACTCTTGGTCCTTCACAACCATTTGCTGTTTGTGATACGTAATAAGTGGTATTTAAAACTGCAGTTGTTGAAGTTGGTAAAACGCTACCTAAAGCAGCAGCATCATACCATGTAAAAGTAGCACCACTTCCTCCAGTAACTGAGAAATCAGCTATCGTTCCTGTTACACAAGCATCTTGTGTAGCTGCACCTGTTGGTGCCGGAGTATTAATAACAGTTGCTGTAACCGGAACTCTTGGAGTGTCAATTATATTAGTAATACTTAAATCAAAGAAATTAGTATAAGCTGAAGTAGAAGTTCCTGTAAAGCTAGATGCACCAAGTGTAATACCTATTGAACCACCACCCACAGGGATTTGTGAATCCCCAAATGTTTCAAATTTACCTAAAGCATTAGCTGAAGACAATCCAGAAGTAACTAACAATTTGTATCCAGTTCCTACAGGAATCTCATAATTTAAGGTAACCACATCAAAAATTGAAGCCGAAACTCCACCAGCATTTACAGATGGTGTAAACGTTACAGCTGAAGTACCTACTACCTGAACTCCATTTTTATCATACAATTTGATTGTAATAGGCTGCGGAGCACTTGCAGTTTGCTTAGGGTGTACTTTCACTGAATTTAATCTGATTTTTGCAGTAGTATTGAATATTAAACCACTGTAATCTGATGTTTGAGTGCCTGTTCCTGAAAAGCTTCTTCCCGCAGTATATGTGTTCTCTCCACTTACGTAATAAGTTGTTGTAGAAGCTGGAGATGGCGCATAAGATGATCCAGTAACTAAAGGTTTCCCACCAGTAACTAAAGCATACCAAGAAACAGTTCCTGTAGGTGAAGTAGCACCTAAAGTAATTGCACTACCAACACATCCACTATTATCTGTCACTGCTGGTGCAGTATTTACAAACGTAACTACAACTGGTGTTGAAATCACAGTAACCGGTCCGTTTGGACATGTTACAATACATTGGTAATAGGTAGTAGTTGTCGGAATAACTATGCTTGTAGCAGCAATAGCACCTCCAATATTTGAGTATGTAGTTCCGTCTGGAGAGCTTTGCCATTGGTACGTTACTCCATTTCCATCTCCATTATTTTGCAATGACAACACAACTTCTTGTGAACCATTTAATGTTGAAGGATTTTGTACAGCTGTAAATGTTAACGTAACAGCTGAAGCACTTGAAGCTGTAGCTGGTAATGACAATACTAAAGAAGTACCTGAGGTAGAAACCACAGTAGTTCCCGCTTGAATTCCTGTACCCGATACTAATAAACCTGGTACAATTAACGCATTGGCAGTAGCACCAAGTGTTACAGTAGTATTACCTAATACAATACCGGTTGCTGTGCTACGTTGTGTATGAACCACAATAGAACTAGCTAAATTTGCAACTGTATTTCCTGGGTTTACTGTAGTACAGTTTGGAGAAGTACCGTAAGCAAAATTGCCTGTAAAACTTCCACCTGCAATTGCAGTAGTTGTACTAATATTATTAACTGTAGGAATAGAAGTTGGAGTACCAGCAATAAAAGCTGAAGTTCCCAATACATCATAAGTTCCTTGATCTGTAGCAGCTTGAACGACAATATTATTAGATGCTATTGCAGGGTTTCCTATGCGAACATTAAAATCAGTTAATGAACCTAAACTTCCATTTCTGGTCGCTTTCCATCTTGTGGCACTTAAATTACCAACGTTTACTGATGCAGTACCTGTATTGGTATCAAAAGCTTCCATAGTAAAATCTCCACCACCAGTAACGGCTAAAGCCAAAGGCTTGTATGATGTTTTACCTACCGGGTAAAGTACAAAATTTGTATTAGTTGCCGTAGTAGCAATACCTTTTGCATAAGGTCCATCAATAAAACAAGTATTACTGAAATTTCCAGAAACAGATGCTGTAGATGATAAATCAGTCAATCCATGATATAAAGGTGTAGCAACCGAAGTATGAATAATACCCGCTGTCATGGTTAAAGTTGATGTTGCTCTAAAATTAGGCATCGCAATGGTAACTCCACCTGCACTGCTATTGTTAACAGTTAAACCAGGTATAGATCCTGTAGCAATACTTGCTGATACATTGTTATAGAAAACTCCTGTACCTGAAATAGTCTGTGGAGTTGAAGTAGCTACTTCAGCACCATTTATAGCATTCATTAATTTTACAACGGTAAAATTGTGCATGAAAGCAGTACCGTTATTTACGATATTACCTCCAAAGTATAAACCTCCTGTGTTTACATTTCTTTTGAAAATACTTCCGTTTGTTATAGTAAAAGTATCTTGAACATTTAAAGTATTAACCGTATTGAAAAATCTGTTTACACCGTCTAATGCGTTAATTGTCAATTTTCCTAAAGACAATAATCCACCACCTTGAGCAAAATTACATAGGTAACCGTTAGTTGTAACTGCTGCTTTATCAGTAGAAACACCATCACCAATTTGTAATGTATGGTTTGCTCCGGCTGCATAATGATTCGGAGAATTATAAGAAACTGCAAAACTTCCTAAGTTTCCATCATAAAAGCTCAACGCTACTGGATTTGTAATCCCTGCTGTTGTTGGTAATGATAAATCTAATTTAACACCATTAATATTAGCAACTGTAGTACCTGGCTGAATTCCAGGGCCTCCTATAGCCTGACCATTAACAATTAATGGATTAGCTGCAGTAAGAATAATAGTAGAACAATTTTCTGAAGCTCCAGAAAATGATATAGTTTGAACAGCTGTAATAGGTGATGTTGGCAATCCTGAAACTGGGTTTGACAATTTCACTCCTGCAAAACCAGAAAAATCATATGCTAAACCTACAACAGTAGTTCCTGCTGGAATACCTGTACCAGAAACCACCTGACCTATTGCAACCTTATCTAAACCTACAGAAGAAGTGAAATCAATAGTTGCACAACCATTACTCATAGACGAGAATGTTAAAATTGAGCCTGCAGCAATATTAGCAGTAATTGATTGTGATAATCCCAAAGTTATTGGAGAATTCGAAAGTAGTCCAGACGTAACCGAAGTAACAGTTGTTCCGGCAGCAATTCCTGTCCCTGTTACAACCTGCCCAATGTCATATATCGCTTTGTTACTGTTAAAACCGTCCATCACGATAGTTGTAGCACCAGTTGTAGCTGCTGCATTTGTATTTTTGTCAAAAGTTCCTGTAGCTCCATGTGTATCTACAGTAAAAGATGATACTGAATTTGCAGTCGTAGCCACTGAATTATTCACCAATGGATCCACAATAGTAATTGTTCCGTTAGTTAAGTTTAATGAAGACGTTTCAATTTTAAGTGAACTTCCTCCTATTCCAACACTATTTGCATCAACACCATTAGCATTACTGTCAATAATGATATTACCACCTGACTGATTGAATGTACTTCCGTTTTTATGAGAAAGTCCACCGTTAACTGTTACTGTTCCGCCAGATACAGTTAATGTACCATAATTAGCAAAAACCGCATTGTTATTGGTACATCCAACAGTTAAATTATTTGATGCGTTAACTAAAGTACCTCCTAATGCAACAGTCAAACCTCCTGCATTTGCAGTAGCGTTATTTGTAACTGTATGACCTGAAGCAATTTTAACAACGTCTGCACAAACTGGCACTGCATTAGTAGACCAAGTTGAAGGTGTATTCCAATCACCTGAAGCAACTGAAGTAATAGTAGTGGTTCCTAAAACCGATGCATTATTAAATCCTACAAATAAAGGCGCAGTAGTTAAGTTTGCCAATGTCAATCCTTTTCTGGAAACAAATGGAGTTGTTGTTCCATTGATATGCTCACCTGCTACTGCAGTTGCATTGTACATAATTCTTGAAGAACCATCATTCGTTTCGTAAGCGCCTGAAGCGTATGTCCCGAAAGTAAAAGTTCCGGCAGCATTTGCATAAATAGAACCTCCTGAACCAGCATTAGTAACTGCCCAGTTTCCATTGTAACGATTGGTTACAGTATATGAACCATCAATAATTGATAAACCTGTACCAAATGTACTAGCATCAGTATAACCTATTTCAATCTCTCCAGCTGTAGTTGCCGTTGAACTTATGATATACGCCGATCTATTTTGACCGTTAGCATTTATTATTGGGTAAAATCCATTGGTATTCGGATTATGATCCGTTCCCGGGTTAACAGCTGTACCTGTAGCACTTGTAGGATACCATCTTGCGACTATACCTCCAACAAAACCATTTCCGAAAGGAGATACAAGAGTACCCAACGTTGTAAAGTTCCCTAAAATAATTTTATTTGAACCTAAAGCAACTCTCGCTTTATTTAATCGTAATGCATTTTTAATTCTTACATTATTTACACTCCACACAACATTAGGAGTTGCAGTATTTGTATTCGTAATATTTAATTGATTGATTATACCAGATGTATTGGTAGTAGTAGTTGAAATAACCGTACCTCCTAAAATACCTGTTCCGTCTGAAAAAATGGTCTGAACTGTAGATCCAAATAAGTCCAATTGTCCAAATCCAATTGAACTTGATCCAACAGATACATCCAATCTACCTCCTGAAATCAAATCGATGTTATGACCCACTTTTAAAGAACGACCATTTGCACCATTAAAAACATTAAATTTTGCTCCTGATCCACTAACCAATAAATCATTATTGATAGTGAATTCATCTGTATCTAATCCAAATTGAAGAACTGCATTAGCACCAGCGATGTATAAATTTTCAACACCTAAATTTCTGTTGTCAATTGTTACAGTATGATTGGCATTAATTACCACCTCATCTGTTGGAGAAGGCACATAGTTCATATCCCAAGTTGAAGCATCAGAATAATTACCTGTTGCAATAGAACTCAATAGCTGACCACCAACTCTTGAAACTAAAGATATGTTATCAATTGCTAATGGTGGGTTGGTTGCTCCTGTATTGTTAGACCACATGAAAATAAGTCTTACGGTAGAACCCGCAAAACTCGCAGGAATAAATCCTGTTGCTTTTTGAGTAGTAGTACCATTGGTTACACCAAGCACAACCGGAGTAGCCCCAGTTAAAGGTGCAACACTTGGAAAACCTGAAAAAGAAGGCTGAACATCACTTCCAACCGGTGTTACACTTGTAGGTGCAACATAAACCTGCCAAGTATTTACTCCCGATTTCCAGTTAAAAGATAAAGCAATATTAGTTTGACCTGGAGGAAGCACTACATCTCTGTAGAAAAATACCGCCCTTGCAGCTCCTGCACCAACATAACTGTTCGTTGTACCGTCATCAGTTGAAACGTAAGCTGAGTTACCGGTAATGGCTCCTGAGTTTACAGCAGTACCAACTGCCCATTTAATCATTCCTGTTCCTTCATTGGCAACAGTCCATCCATTTGCTGCAAATGTGCTCCCTGAATTAAACCCTCCATCGGTTGCTGGATTGATTAATGTAGTTTGAGAAAAACCATCTGACAAACAAAAAAACGATAAAACCAAAAACGTACTATGAAGCAGTCTGGCTCTCTTTTTAGAATCGAAAAAATCGATCACTTTGGTTGATTGTAATTTTTTTAGCATAATCATAATTATTGGTTAATTGTGTTGCTCAAAAATAATTACACATATTCTCCAATTATAATGAATAGCTTTGCAGTTTACCGAATTTCAAAAGCTAAAAAGCAGGTAAAAAGTCAATAAAATCAATACATCAAGCTTAAAATCAGCATTTTATTTACACTTACTTAATAATGGTATTTTTTGTAGGTTTTTTCTTTATTTTTTATTAATTTTCTATATTTAATCCATAAAAAAAATGGAAAGATCACTTAAATTAACAGTAAGTATTGAATTTAAATAATTGTTATATTACTGAATAATAAGTTAAAAAATTGCATTATTTTTTAATTGAATTACCAACTCAAATCGATTACGACTAAAATTATTGATAAGAAATATAAAAACATCTGAAAACAATACACTGAACAGTGTTAAACCTGAGAGACTTTTAATTTATGGTATCTATGCAAAAAATAAGGCTCAACTTTAATTAAAAAGTCAAGCCCTATCAAATTACAAAAATTAAAAAAACAGTATTAAAAAAACCTTCTTACTATTTGACAATCATAAACTCCGAACGTCTGTTTTGAGCATGATTATCGTCTGTGCAGTTTCCACCACAATTTATTTTTGGTGTAGAACTACCGTAGCCTTTGCCCGATATTTTATCACTTGCTATCCCTTTGGAAATAATATACTGAACTGTAGATTGCGCTCTTTGTTCTGATAAATTCAGGTTGTAAGCTGCTTTTCCTTTGGTATCCGTGTGCGATTTAACCAAAATCACCATCTCTGGATGATCGTTCATCACTTTGATCAATTTATCCAACTCACCTGCGCCTTGTGCTGTGATATTGCTTTTGTTGAATTCGAAGAAAATCGGAGCCAATAACACTTCGGTATCGGTGATAATCACTTCTTCCGGTAATAATTTGGCTTCAACTAGATTCTCTCCCGATTGGGTTCTTTGAATCGGAAACGCTTGCGCGTTAAAATTTGGAGCCGAAGCAATGAATTCATAACCCGTTTCACAGTCCACATCATAACTTACCCTACCCGAAGCATCGGTTTGTTTAGTTGCAATGGTATTGCCTTTAGCATCCAAAATAGCTACTGTGGCATTAGACAGGATATCTCCCGTTATTTGATTGCTTACCAAAGCTATTGCCTGTGCTTTACAAACAGGGATTGCAGAGTAAATGGCATCAATGCCGCTTCGATTCGAAGCAAAATAACCTGCATTCAATACCAAATTCAAGCTGAACGAAAAATCATCCTTCTCGCTGTTGACAGGTTTTCCAAGGTTTTGGGCTTTCTCCGTTGTGTCCAAGTCAACTTTAAAAACATCCAATCCACCAAAACCCTGATGACCTGAAGAGGCAAAATATAACGTATTGTCATCAGTGATAAATGGAAAATTCTCTTTCCCTGGTGTATTGATCTTAGCGCCTAAGTTTTGTGGAGTTCCTAATTGAGTACCATTGATAGTCACTTTCCAAATATCCGATTCGCCCAATCCGCCAGGCATATTCGACGCAAAAAACAAGGTTTTACCATCTTTACTCAAACTTGGATGCGACACCGAATAATTGGTACTATTCAGTGATAAAGCTTCTATATTACTCCATTTACCATCTACTTTAGTGGCTTTGTACAATCCTTGTTGGCCTATTTTCACATTGCTCTTTTTGTCTTTCTCAAATTGACCACTGCTGTGACTGTCTCTGGCAAAGAACATCGTGTTACCATCTGCACTTACCGCTACCGGCCCATCATGGAATCCTGTATTGAGCTCGCTTATCGCTTTAGGTTCTGATAAAGTGCCGTCCTGATTTCTAACCGATTGGAAGATATCCACATACGGCTGGTTGGCCCATTTGTCTTTTTTATTTGAGGTATTTCGGGTGCTAACAAAATACAGCGTGTTATCACTGGTCAATACCGGTGCGAAATCGCTTTGACCCTTGCTTTGGATATTGGTAGTACCAACATCAAACAATTTTGTTTTATTGACCAGGCTCGGAATATAATCGGGATTGGCTCTGTGCTCTCTGGCTCTTGGGTCATTGGAAGCCTGAAGTGCAAAAGCGTCCATTTGCTGATTTGCTTCCTGGTACTTTCCAAGAGTTTTAAGTGATTGCGCATAATGGTAATGCGTTTCTGCATCCACTTTGCTTTCCACTGCTTTAGCATACCACTTGACAGCTGCCTCAGTATTGAAAACATTGTAATAGCTGTCTGCCAATCGTGTGTACACATAGGTGTTTGCACCTTTACCTGTTGCCAGTTTCGAGTATTCTTCAATAGCATTGACGTATTGATAACTCTCAAAAAGCTTGTCGGCTCTTTGTGTCGATTTATCCTGCCCGTAACCTGCCGTTAAAAGCAGCAATAAACCGATGGTTATATATCTTTTTTTCATGGTGGTTGTTTTAGGTTAGAAAAATCTTGGTGAAATCGAAACTTTCTTCGGGAAATTCAAATCAAACAATAACATCACTTCATGAGAAGAAGTCGAGGCTATTTTCAAATCCGAAACAATATGATCGTATGCATACCCTATCCTCAAACTTGGTGTAATGGCATAATTGACCATCGCTCCGAAAGAATCGTCCAATCTATAAGTAGCTCCCGCTTCAAACTTTTCGAAAAACAAAAAGTTAGCTGATACATCCAAGGATATTGGAGCACTAAAAGCCGATTTCATCATAAACGAAGGTTTGAATTTAGTTTGTTCCGAAAGATTAAAAACATAACCTCCTGTGAAGAAATAATGTTGTGTTTCACTTCCGAAGTGGTATTCCTGTCCGCTTTGTGTTACATCCAAATGTTTGCTTTGCAACATGTTAGGCACCGAAAAAGCCAAATAGTAATTCTTCAAATAGTAAAACAATCCTGATCCAATATTCAAATACACGTTACTTGCATTTTCGCTGAAAGCCGCATCACCTGAATCATTAACATGTCCGTTCCCGATATCAGAAAACAATCCTACTTTGTGCAATGTAGCACCTCCTTTAAGCCCCATTGCCAATCGGTGCTCTCCTCCTAAATTCAAGGTGTATGAGAAATCAGCATAGATGTTGTTCTCTTCCACAGGACCTATTTTATCTGAAATCACCGAAAGACCTAATCCTACATTTTTACCCACAGGGCTGTGTAGCGACAGCGTTGCCGTTTTAGGCGCTCCTTCAATATTGACCCATTGTTGTCGGTAGAGTAATCCTACCGACAAATTCTCTTTCGATCCCGCATAAGCAGGATTCATGACATTCATATTATACATATATTGTGTATAATGCGGATCCTGTTGTGCCTGCATGTCAAAACACAACATCGTCATTAGTATTGAGGCTAAATATATTTTTTTCATTGTAAGCTCTTGCTTTATGTTGTTAATGACAGCCTGCTTGAATATGTGAAACAAACAGACTGCCTTTTATTCTTTTATCTGTTGATATACACCCAACCCGTTACTGTAGAGTCGTCTGCTTTAGTAATGGTATAGAAATAAGTCCCATCAGGTAATTTATCACCTTTATTAGACGAACCCTCCCATTGATTGGTGTAATCACCGCTAAAGGAGTATACTTCGGCTCCATAACGATTGTAAATAATAACACTTCTCACATCCAATCCGGTCAAATCAAAGCTCTCATTAGCACCATCATTGTTTGGTGAGAATCCTCGTGGAATCTCCACACAAGAAGCATCAACAGTTAAAGAAACATTATGAGCACCTGCATTAGAACATCCATTTTGTTGGATTTCATAAGTGACCGTATACACACCTCCTGAACTTCCCATCAAATTAATTTCTCCCGTTGCAGGATCAATGCTTAATCCGTTAGGAGTTGCGCTGAAAGTACCTCCTGAAGTTAAATTTGAATTAATGGTAATTACAGGATCAGCATCATTTTTACAATACATCGTGTTATCATAAGTAAAGTCAACATTCGGAATAACCGTCGCATTAACAACCGCTTCAATAGCAGCTCTTGGTCCAATACATCCGTTAGCATCAACAGCACTTACATAATACATTGTTGAACCTACAGCAGAAGTATTCGGGATCGGAGCCGTTACAGAACCGCTTCCGCCCACAGCCTGTGTGTACCAAAGTAAAGTGTGGTTGGCTGGTGCAACAGCTGTTAGCGCAGTAGCTGCTTCATTCGTACAATAATTCACTTGAGAACTTACCGTTGGAAGAACTGTCACTCCCTGATACGTCACCATAACAGTACTGTCACAATAGCGTGTTTTCCAATGGTACACATAAACTCCAGGAGTCATAAATCCTGAAATCGTTGTGATTTTACTGTTTGGAGTATTGATGACCGTTGCCGCTGGATTCGATGCATCAACAGACCATTGTCCCACACCTTCCGCTTCAACAATCACTGATGTCTCGCTACAGCCAAGAGTGACATTAGCATTTTTGACTTTAGTATTTACTTTGAAATTAGCATTGTCTAATAAATTTCCGATTTTATTTTCTTTAGATCTGAAAATGAAACGTGTTGTAGTTTGACCAGCCGGCACAGTGTATAAACCTGTATGAAGTGTCCAATCCAAATCTAGCGCCTGTTTTTCAGTAACCAAAGCGAAAGGTCCTTGCGGTGGTCCGGCATACAATTGAATCGAATAGCCTTCAACTCTTGATGCATGTGCAAAACTATACTCCATTTCTGTTGCTTCAGAAGTATCGAATTCTTTGTATAATCCTTTAATATTTGAGTCAGAAGGATCCCAATCTGCTTCAGGATCTGATAATAATTGCACGCATTGTCCTCCTGAATAAGGGTCAAAATTTGCAGATGTCAAACTATCCCAAAAGAATATTGCATCCCAAGTAGCTAAATTAGTGCGCCATCCCATCACAACATGTTGATCACTAATTGTTGTAATCCCAGAAACATCCACCATAGCAGGATATTCAAAACCATTATTAACTGCATTCACATCACATAAATCCAATGGTGTTTTAATACAGATATTAAATTTTCTGGTACTTGGAATTGTAGTATTTAAAGTTAAACGAACTTTATAAGTATCTCCAATCACTAATTCTGACGAATACATAGCCACAATTACGTTATCATAACTACAAGACATTTCCTGAAGGCCCGTTGGTGTAACTTTATATAAAGTCATAATGATATTTGGATAATGTTCATCTCCGGATGATGTATAAAAGTTTCCTTTAAATCCATTTACTTCAATAATATGTACTCTTGAAGTTGCATTAAATTCAAACCAAATATCACCGTTATTCAATCCTGGGCAACTCATTGCTTCTGTTGAAGGAGTAGCTCCCACAAAAGAAATATCGCTTCCGGAAACATTACACTCTTCATTTGGATTGATAGGTAATCTTAAGGCATTTGCAGCTGAATCGTTTCTCACAAACACTTTTGGACCTGACCAGAAACTGGCATTATTAGCTCCGCAAACTGCTCTTACAAAATATTCATAAGTACCAGCAGTAGAGTTAACAAAATCAGAAACCTGAGGCGTATATGAAGGAATATTTACAATAGTTCCCGATTGAGGAAGTGTACCATTACCAACAGGTTGTACAAATACTTCCCATTGATTTTCTCCTCCACCTGCTGTCCAAGTGAATGTAGACTGTTCTGTAACTGCTAAATTTGTTGGTTGCGGACAAGTAATTGTACCACAAGTGGAAACTCCAGTATATAAGGTTGTTCTTGGAGTTCCAATTCCCATAGGGCTCGTCCAAACCACATTCCCTAAAGCATCTTTTATTTCAACTTGTGCCAAAGGATATTGGTCTGGAGCAGTTCCCAAAGAATCCCAAAATAGTGAAAATTCAACCCCTGTACATAATAAAACAAGGTAATCAATTGGTATTGGAGTCTCGTTCCAAGCACTTGTAGGGAATTCCATGGTTTGAATTACTACCCCGTTTTGAACAAGATCTATTCCCCCGCCAACTCCACCTGAAACGCCATTACTCAATGTAATTGTGTATTCACATAGATTTTCAAGACTACATCTTGTAGTAAATTCAAAAGGTCCTACCCATACACTTTGCGATGTACCACTACAAACCGATCGAACATAATATTCATACTTTGTAGCCGGAGTTAATCTGGTAACTGTGAACGGATTTGTACCCGCTGTATAAAGATATTGTGATTGTGTATTTCCAACAGGAGCTGGAGTTCCAACTGGTTGTACTGAAACTTCCCATGCAGACGTTCCATTAGCGTCCCAACTCAACCGAACTTGAGTATCGGCAATATTCTGCGCTATAAGATTTGACGGAGACGGACAAGCAGGAATATCTTCAACCACAACATGATCAATGTATACTATTTGCCCTCTGTATCCCATCCAACTAGGCTCTTCCGTAGGAATTTGCCATGCAATATTGATATTACCCGTAATTCCCGCAGGAATGTTAATTATTTTTTCTTTGTATTCTTCATTGTTAATCAACACAGGGTCTGCACTTGATTCGTATAAAACAGTATTAAAATTATTCAAACCAATTCCGTTAGTAGATAATTTTACCTTTAAATCTTCTGAAAAGAAGCTATAACCAGCTCTGTAATAGTAGCGTAATCTTTGGTTAGCTGTAACATTAATTGTTGGTGAGATCAGCCAATCATTGTTAGCCCCATTAGTAGCTGTTAATATTGCAGCAGTCTGATTTCCTTCCTGAGGGTTTAAATTCACATTTAAATTCCATGCATTATCATCACTGTTTGCATTAACAACTCTCCAACACTGCTCTGAAATAGAATCTGTATTAAATGTTTCTAAGAAAGGAGTATTAAAAGCGGTACAAAGCGTCCTAAAAGCAACCGGACCAACCCATCCGCTTTTATCTACTCCACATGAAGCTCTTACATAGAATTCATATTCTGTATTGGGCAATAACGTATTAGGCTCATAACTAGTTGTTGTTACATGTGTTCCTGAACCTGTAGGAATACCTGCACCCATTGGCTGTACAACAATATCCCATGACTGTTCTTGATAACCTTGACTCCAAGAAAGTGAAGCTCCATTTTGAACAATATTTGTTGCTTTTAAATCAGATGGATTTGGACAAGCCGGAGCGTCTTCAATAATCACATCATCAATTTGCAAAATAGAAGTCCCTGCCTCTAAAGAAAAATGTGGAGGTACTCTAAATGCTATATAAACCGGACCATTTGCAGTAAAATATAATGCTTTTTCCAGAAAACTAGTATTAGTAAATTCCATTAATGGCCCTAAAACTGTAAAACTAGATGGATTGTTATCTGTTGTTGAAATTAACACTTCAACTCCAAATCTCGATGCAAGAGAGAAAATAGAATACGTAGCTCTGTATTTGAACTTCAATGCTTTTGTTCCAACAACATTAATAGCTGGTGAAATCAACCAGTCATCATAATCTGAGGTTGGCATCCAAAACCCAGCACTTTCAATTGAAGGATACTGTGCATTCATACGCCATTCAGCATCATCTCCATTAACATTATTTACTGACCAACAGAATTTTTTGGTATTAATATCACTATCATCAAAACTTTCATAAAAAGGAGTAGGAAATGATGTACACAGCGTTGTAAAATTGAAAGGCCCAACCCAGCTACTCGTTTGTGTTGAAGAACAATAAGCTCTTACATAATATTCGTATCGGGTGGCAGGATCTAAATTAGTTGCCGGATAAGGATTTGCATTCACAAGAACTCCGTTACCTGTTGGCAATCCCGTTCCTAACGGTTGTATTGCTA
Source organism: Flavobacterium sp. (assembly GCA_030153045.1). GTDB lineage: Bacteria > Bacteroidota > Bacteroidia > Flavobacteriales > Flavobacteriaceae > Flavobacterium. Next base: position 41,863 of record JASLID010000091.1, on the reverse strand, counting down.
CTTCCCATTGCGTTTCAACATCACCAATTTCCCACGAAAGGTCAGCGGTTGTTGTTGTAATGTTTTGTGCAATTGGTCTTATCGGATCAGAGCAAGCAGGTTTATCTTCTACATAAACATCGTCAATAGTCAATCTATATGCCATCTCATTAGCACTTGGACTAACATACCAAGCAATGTTGACAAGACCAGTTATCGAAGTCGGAATATTTACTATTTTTTCAACATATTCCCAGTTTGTACTATAAGCATTCTCTGCTAGTAGTACCGTTGTAAATTCATCTGCACCAACTCCAGTTGTCGATAACACTACTGAAAACACACTATTATCTCCTGATGTTCTATATTTAAATCGTAATCTCTTTGGCGCTCCTGAAAGATCAATTTGAGGAGAAACGAATAAATCATTATTGTTTCCTGTTGTATCACCAGTATAAATAGATGGTTCACCTTCTAACTGGTAACTCCAAGCAGTTCCATCGTTATTTTTGTCTACTCGATACCAGCAAGAAAGTGGTGTTGTGCTGTTTGCTGTATTAAAATCTTCAAAGTATGGAGTCGTAAAAGTTACACATTGTGTAGCGAAATTATACGGAGTACTCCATTCAGTAAATCCAGAACCACAATTCGCTCTTACATATACTTCATAGTTTGTTCCGGCTGTCAATCCAGTGTTTACTATATTAGCGACATTAGATATAGTTGCTATACCTGAACCTGTAGGCAAACCCGTTCCTTCTGGTTGCACCACATATTCCCAAGAAGTTGCATAATTACCCAGATTGCTCCATGACAATTTTGTACTTGTCTGTAAGATATTTGAAGTAGTAATATCGAAAGGAATTGGACATGGTGTTTCCTCTACTCTCAACGTATAAGGCACATCAGACATACCGTAATAGTTAGAAGAAACTAAAATGATATAATTGATACCTGCAGTCACTTGCAAATTAATGATTCGTGGTGCATTTGTCGAATTTCCTTCGCCTTCAAGACAACTAATTCCAACATTAGCACAACCTTGGTAAACAAAAAGTCCTGTGTAACCTTCTGTTGAAGTCAAAGTAATCTTTATCGCTCCAGAAGTACTTGGAGTGTAGGAATAAAATGCTTTCCCTCCATAGGCATAATTGTAAGTCGATGTTATACACCCTGAACCTGGGGTGGTCATTTCCACGCCACTGGTAGCGAAATTATTTAAGTTATCCGTACTTATGTAAGGTGCAATTAAGTTTGAAATAACTAAAGGAGTTCCACAAGTATCTCCAAACTGAAGAGTACTGAAACTAAAAGGACCGGCCCAATTACTGAAATAAGAATTAGGACAATATGATTTTATGTATACGTCATAATCAGTATTTGCTGGTAAAGACGAAAAAGAGTATGAAAAACCAGACACAGTCGTTCCTGTCGCCGCTGGTGTTCCTCCTGCCGGTAAAAGTTGAATTTCGAAATTTGTCGCTGTAGGATGAGTCCATGCGATATCAGCCCCACTTAAAGTAACATTGTTAAAAGTGACATCAGAACTCGAAATATCCACACATGATTCTATTACTTTTACGTTGTCTACAAACCAGCTGTCTCCGCTTGGAGAAACTCCAGATTGGGTATTAATGGCTACAAAAGCGATATAAACATTTAATCCTGGAACAATACTGTTTGGAATTGGAACTATTTTTTCCTCATAACTGGTTGGAGAACCTGTATTAAGTTCTGCTTCTGTCCAAGATTGTAATACAGTCGAGTATCCATTAATATCCAGTTGATTGGATGTGGAAAGTCTCAGTTGATAAATGGTACCATTATCAGTAACATTACCCTGTTTAGTAAAAAAACGAATTTCTCCATTTGCTGGTAAAGTTACCAAAGGAGTTACCATATAATATTCTGCTGTATTCCCAGCCCCTATGTTTTCGGAAGCCGGGTTAATCATTGCAGCATTACCACCTAAATATCCATCAGATGAAATACCCCAAGATGAATTACCGACAGCATTTTGAAATAACGCCCAGGATGGCGGTGGAATTCCTCCTTCAAAATTTTCTACAGCTAATTGGCTATATCCTGAGATAGCAATCAAAAAAAAAATGAAAGAGAAAATTTTCATTTTTAGTAAACTGTGAAATTGATTCTCTTCAGATCTTAATAGAAAATCAGGAAAGCAACTCCGCAACATAGTTAAATTAGTTAATGCGGTTTTTTTTTGCATTTTCATTGCACTTAATTGGTTAATGGTTTTGCCATAAAACTAATTATAGTAACTATGTAATTTAAATGATTGTCTTTGTAGTTTACCGAATTTTAAAAGCTTTTAAAAAAACATAAAAGATTAATTATAAGCAAATTAGCATTCAATTAATGTCTGATTTTGTCTTTATAAAATTTTTAATATGTTGTAAGATTTTACTTATATTTTTAATGATTTTAATTGCTTTTAGAAAATTATTCTGTTGAAATTATAAATAAAATAACATCAATTAAAAAAATAAAATAGATTGTTATATCATCATAGAAAAAGTTAAAAATATCATATTCTGTTTTTTTATATAAATTGAAATCAAAAAAACAATAAAAAAGGTCCAGCTTAAATTTAGCTGAACCTATCAATTTTACATTTTATGCTTTTTAGAGCCCTAAATAAATAAATCCATTTAATGCTATATAAGGATTTTGAATGTTTAAAGGTTGCTGTGCTACATTCCCATTAATAGATGATGTGGTGTGGCTATGCGATCCAGCGCTTGAAGTATCTTCATCATCTCCAACAGCCGACGGAGATAAAGTTTGACTAAATCCAAAAGAAACAAGCATGCTTGCCGCCTTTCCAGCTTTATGTGTATGCGCACCATCAGAACTTGTTGTAAGTGTAACGTTCGGCAATTGGTTTTGATTAATAGTTACTGAAGAACTGCCATTGGTTGAATTTAATGCTTTTGTACCACTCACACCAACAATATTTTTATCAGCTATATTAGGTAAATTAGCACCAATTCCTAATAAAGTAGCATTAGCTTGTTGATTGGCTGTTAAAGTACTTTTTAGTCTTCCATTTAATAAAATCCAACCGCTATGATCTGTGTTTTGATATCCATATTTAACATCGCCAATAGTAAAAATCTGTTTATTTAAAGGATTCCAGAAACTACCATCATAAAAATAATATAAATTGGTTGTTGTCAAATAAATTAATTGTCCTGCCCTATTTCCCAAAGTGGGTAAAACAGTAACCTGAGGGATCGCAATACCAGCAGTGGCATTTGGCACAGCTGGATTAGCTTCCCGAACATCTAAAGTAGCCTGTGGGTTAGTGGTGCCAATACCTACTTGTGCTTTGACCAAAAAGGCACTAAATATTAAAATAGAACAGAAAAAGGTTTTCATCTTAAAAGTAATTTCAATTTGGATTTAGCGCCAAAAATAATTACTTGAGCTATGCCAATATGAAAAACACATTTACAGTTTACCGAATTTTTAAAGCCCTAAAAATATCTTATAAGACTACAAATCAAGACTTAACATACAGAAAAAGCTCTTTATTCACCGTCATTTACTGGCTTCTCGTTTTGTAGGTTTTTAACCACTTTCTGAAGATTTTCTATCGATTGTTTGGATTTTCTTATCGATAAAATAAAAAGAATAATAACGAAAATCAAACTTAAAACAGCAATTACGAAGCCAGTAAAAAAATTAGAAATATAGGTTTCATACTTTTTATCTTCTTCTTTTTCAATCACATTTAATGAATCACCGATAGATTTCCTCTCACTTTCCTTTAATTTAGTTTGAGTTTTCAAATACTTTAAACGATAATTTTTATAATTATCCCATTGATTGACTGCCAAATAATTCTCCGATAAACCTTTATAGATTTCCTGATTCAAAACCAAATCATTTACATTACTTGAAATTTTCTGAGCTTCCTGCAATGTAGTAATTGCCTCATTGTATTTTCCCTCCAATGTATAAACCTGTGCTAATCCTTTTTGGGCGAAAGCCTGAAGACTGTTGGCATTGATTTGTCTGGCATGATCAATAGACTCCTTAAAATTACGTATTGCCGACTTGTTATCAGACATTAACAGATAACAATTTCCTTTATTGTATTTTGCGATACTTAAACTGTTGCCATTTAGCATTATTTTTTTAGACTTCAAAATTTCGTTAATACCTCTATCAAAAAAACTAATGGCTATATCACAATTTAATTTTTCTTTATAAATAAATCCTCGTACAATAAAATTTTTACCCAAAATAACACGAACCGAATCACGAACAGGATAATCCAAACACATTCGTTCTACTTGATCCAGAGACTGAATTGCTTTGTCGTAAATCTTCAACTGATGGTATTGAATCGTAGCTTTACTAACAACACTTATTTTTAAAAGTTCATCTTTTGATTGAGGTAAAAGTTGATTGGCTTTATTAATATACTCCAATGCTTTCTGATAATCTCGTTTTGAAGAATATCCATCTGCAATCAATTTGTACCCCCGAATTTTGGTATCAACATCATTTCCTGCTTTTTTTACAACCCTATTTCCGGAAGCAATCACCTTATCTGGATTGGTGTACATTTCAGAAGCACTGACTTTAATAATGCTATCCAACCACTTGGAATTCTGGGCATATAAAGTACCATTAAACAGCATAAAACCTGTTAAAAGAAAAACGAAAACAAATAAGTTATAATGTAATCTCATGACAGTCTTAATTAGAGTGAATGGCCTCTTTTTCATCTTTCAGAAGTTCAATAAAAGTTATTGGGGCAATTCCGGTTATTGATTTAAAAACGGTAGCAAAACTACTGTGTGATGAAAATCCACAAGCTTCTGCCAAATAGCTAATCTTATAATTCATAAAATTAGAATCTGATTTCAACTTTTCTACAATAAAACCAATACGGAGTTTATTAATATAAGTATTAAAATTAACGTTGTAATGCTTATTTATAACTTCGGATAAGTACTTGGTATTGGTTTCAAACTGACCTGCAAGTACGGCAAGTGACATGTCATTATTGATGTATCGCTTTGAACTTTCAAATCGCTTCAACTTGTTCAACAATAACTGTTCGGTTTCTTGCGGTATCGATATTTTTTTACCTGTATCCTTTTTCTCTGTGTAGCGACTAATCAGATTATGTCTGGTAATTTCTAAATAATTAATAATTTCTCCTAATCGTTTCTTTTTCGAATGAAATTTAAACCAAAAAACAACGGTAATAATCACTCCTAAAACGAAAATAGACAACAAGATATAAAGTCGGTTGGCATAACTTTGCTTTTTGGAACCATAATAATCTTCATATTCCTGCGAAATAAGATTGTAAGCTGTGTTAATAGATTCCTGTTCAATGTTTTCAACTTCTTTACTTACTTTTAAAAAAGCAGTGTTGCGTAATTTATAATTTTCTTTGTCATTTATCGCTATATAATTAGCAATCAATTGATTGTTAATCGCTTCAGATAAATATAAATTTCCAAACATTTTGTCAACCTCCAATGCCTTTAAAAGCATTGCTATCGCTTTGCTATGTTCTTTTTTATGAAAATAAACTGTAGCCAATCCACTTAAAGTATGTATTTCGGCGAAGTAATTTTTTTTACTTACTTTATTCAACAGTTGCAAACCATTATCATAATAAAATTGAGCTTTTTCAAAATCCCCCAACCCGCTATAAATTTTTCCCTGAACAATGGTAAACCATAAATTTAAATCCGTATAATTTGTTTCAACACTCTGCTTTTTGATAAATGTAAGAGCATCTGCATAGTTTTGCCTATCAATATACATCATAGTCTTTTCCAAAGTTATCAATCCATTAGCATAAGACTTTTCTTTTCCATCTTTTAAATCCAATACTTGCTTCTCGGCTTCATTAAGGTATTTGTTTGATTGATCATCAATATATAACCTTCTTAAAATGGCTGCTTTGTTTACAGAAATATCAATGGCAGTAGCAAGAGGCAAATTAGTTTTGTCTTTACTGGCTTCAAATAAATAATTAAGCGCATTGCTATGATCCCCTTTGAATCTGTAAATCTTTGCTATTGATAAATTTATTTTTGCCTTATCACGATTTGAAATACTGGTTTTTAATAAATGAAAACCAACCTTTAAACCATCATCAGGGTTGGAAAAAGCAAGACTATCCGCTTCGTTAAATAAAAGTTGTTGTTTTGAAACGCTTTGAGCAACAATAGAATTAGAAAACAATACTAATATAACGGGGAGAATTAGTAAATAGAATTGAGCTTGAACTCTTATGTATTTCATAGGCATTCGTCTTATTTACAGTGTTTTTTAAGTGAAAAATTCCTAACACAAATATATCGATTATTAGAAGACCAACAAAAAACATCCAGCCTTAAAACAAACGACAATAATCATCATTCAATTCAATTATTTCATTCATTTTGTCTATTTTATTAAACTATTTACACAAATTAATCAATTAATAAAGAATACCATTAAACAAATTCTTAATTTTAAACAAATATCACATTTAACTTAAAACACCCTTTTTGTGAAAACGCTATAAATCTCAAAAAACATCCCAAAACCTACTCTTTATATTTTTAAAATCTTTGTTCTTTTTCTTAGTTAATACTCAATATACATAATTTTAAGATCAAAGATATCTTTGTACCAATCAACTTGTAAAGCAGTACAAAAAGATAATATAATCCTTTTTTTTATTACCTTATTATAACAATTATTTCCTACAAAATCACCAATTTTGTATATCATTGTTTTTAATAAAGCTTCTATGGCTAAATCCTACGTTTATATAGCATTGCTATCGCTATCATTTTCGTTTTCAGTATTTTCTCAGGAAAAATTTACTGTTAGCGGAGTAATCACTGATGCAAAATCGAATGAAACGCTTATTGGCGCCACATTACAAATAAAGGGAACTAATATTTTCGCCTCCTCAAACGAATATGGCTTTTATTCCATAACGTTGCCTAAAGGCGAATATTCACTTATTGCAAGTTATGTGGGTTTTCAAACAACAGAAGAGAAAATAAGTTTAACACAAAGTCTCAAACAAAACTTCAAACTCCGCGAAGAGAGTAAGCAACTCGATGAAATTTTAGTTACAGATAATAAAATCAAGGCTAATATTCGCAAACCTGAAATGAGTAGCAACAAGCTCTCCATTGCGACCATCAAGCAAATGCCAATGGTTTTAGGTGAAGTCGATATTATCAAATCACTCTTATTTTTACCTGGTGTAACTAATGCTGGAGAAGGCCAATCAGGTTTTAATGTCCGTGGTGGTGGTGCAGATCAAAATTTAGTATTATTAGATGAAGCAACAGTTTATAATTCATCCCATGTTTTTGGATTCTTTTCGGTATTTAATCCTGATGCGATCAAAGATTTAAAATTGTATAAAGGAGGAATTCCAGCGAGGTTTGGAGGAAGAGCTTCTTCTGTGTTGGATATTTATCAAAAAGACGGAAACAGCAACAAGTTTAGTGTTAATGGGGGAATTGGACTCATTACTAGTCGTCTTTTAGCCGAAGGTCCCATTGTAAAAGAAAAAGGATCATTTCTTGTAGGAGGACGTGGTTCATACGCTCATCTTTTCTTAAAGTTTACCGACAATAAAAACGTCGCTTATTTTTATGATTTGAATACTAAACTGAATTACAAACTCAACAAAAATGACAACTTGTACCTTTCAGGTTATTTTGGAAGAGATATTTTTTCTTTAAACGAAAGTTTTACCAATACGTATGGAAATACAACGCTCAACTTACGTTGGAATCATCTTTATTCAGACAAACTATTCTCTAATTTATCTGTAATTTACAGCGACTATTATTACGGTTTGGTTTTAGACTTTATTGGTTTCAATTGGGAATCAGGAATTAAAAACTACAATATCAAATACGACTTCAAGCATTACTTATCCGATAGATTAAAATTAAATTACGGTATCAATGCCATTTACAACAACTTTAATCCGGGAACCATTGAACCTATTGATGATAAATCTGCAATCAACTTTCGTCAGTTAGATAAAAAATATGCTTTTGAACCTGCTGTTTATATAGATGCTGAACAAAAAATAGACGCTAAAGTTTCTATTTCTTATGGAATGCGTTATAGTCAATTTTATAGATTAGGACAATCAACCATCAACTACTACAAAAACGACCAACCGGTAGTTTATGATGAAGAGTTGAAAATTTACGACAAAGCAAAACCTACATCCACAAAATACTTTGGGAAGAACAAAAAAATAGCAGAATTTGGTTATTTCGAACCACGTTTTGCCATGTCTTATGAAATCAACAATAATCAATCGGTAAAACTCAGTTACAATCGAATGGTTCAGTATTTACAATTGGTTTCAAATACAGCCTCTCCAACTCCATTAGACGTTTGGACACCTAGTGATAATTACATCAAACCACAAATTGCAGATCAGATTGCTTTGGGTTACTATAACAACTTTAAAGAAGACAAGTATACTTTAGAATTAGAGACTTATTACAAAGGCATTCAAAATCGCATGGATTACATCGATGGTGCCGATTTAATTGCCAATGAAGCAATCGAACAAGTAATATTGAATGGAAGAATGCGTTCCTATGGTCTCGAAATGCTACTTCGTAAAAACACCGGAAAACTAAACGGATGGATTGCTTATACCTTATCCAAATCAGAGCAACAAACACCAGGTAGAACTCCTACGGAAATTGGTATCAATAACGGAAATTGGTATCGCTCAGGTTACGACAAAACTCATAATTTAGCAGTAACCGGAGGTTATAAATTAAACGATAAATGGAATTTTGGCGCCAATTTCTCATTACAATCAGGTCAACCGGTTACCTATCCTTCAGGAAAATATGTGTATCAAGGCGTGGTTGTACCGAGTTATAATTCGCGTAACAAAAACAGATTACCAACCTACCATCATTTAGATGTATCAGCAACATTAACCCCAAGAAAAAATGTCAATAGAAAATGGAAAGCAGAATGGGTTTTTAGTATTTACAATTTGTACAGTCGTAAAAATGCAGCTTCCATTAGCTTTAGACAGAATTCAGAAACTGGAGTAAACGAAGCCGTAAAATTGTCTATTTTCGGAATTGTTCCTTCTGTTTCATACAACTTTAAACTCTAATTAAGATGAATAAATTTTCTATATACTTATCCTTATTTTTAGCTATCATCTTCCATTCAAGTTGCGAGGATGTTGTTGATATTCCTCTTGAAAATGCTAATCCTAAACTAGTCATTGACGCTAATATTAAATGGCAAAAAGGAACTGCCGGCGAGACTCAAACCATCAAATTGAGTCTAACCAACGATTTTTATACAGATGAAATTGCTTTTGCATCCGGGGCCATTGTAACAGTTACTAACAGCTCTAACACTGTTTTCGACTTTGTTCAAGTTCCTAACACAGGAGATTATATTTGCTCGAATTTTGTTCCCGTTATTAATGAAAATTATACTCTTAAAGTTATTTACCAAGGGCAAGAATACACCTCAACCAGTACTTTTTTGGCAACCCCTCCTATTCTCTACGTCCAACAAGAAACAGTTCCGGGTATTGATGGGAAAGATGAAATTCAAATTAAATTCTTCTTTCAAGATAATGGTGCTGAAAATAATTTTTATCTACTCGGTGTAAAAAATTCTAAAAAATCACTACCCGAATATGGCGTGGTTAGCGATGAATTTTTCCAAGGAAATGTTATGTTTGGATTTTATGCCAGTCAGGTGGAAAAAGGTAAAATTATCAGAGTCAGTTTAGAAGGAATTACCAACTCCTATTTCAATTATATGACAAAATTAATTGCCATTTCTAGTACCAATGCAGGAAATCCTTTTGCAACTCCTCCTGCTACATTGCGCGGAAATATCTTAAACAAAACTGATAATGAGAATTATGCGTTGGGTTATTTTAGTTTAAGTGAAACCGACTTCCGTGATTATTTAGTTCAATAATTTATATAAAAAAAATCCTATATTTGTTTTCATACATTTTACATGAGATTATCTATTTTACTGACAATATGTTTCTTCAATTTTGCATACTGTCAAAGCCCCGCAGGAATTTGGTATTTTGGTCAAAAAGCAGGATTAAGTTTTAATTCAGGCCCAATTCCTATTTCCTTAAATGATGGTCAATTAGAAACATATGAAGGTTGCTCAACTCTTTGTGACGTATCGGGCAATTTACTTTTTTATACTGATGGAGTAAAAGTATGGAATAGAAATCATGTAAGAATGCCTAATGGGGTTGATCTCAAAGGAAGTCCATCAAGCACACAATCTGCAATTATTGTTCCTAAACCTGGCAGCAATACTTTATACTATGTTTTTACAGTCGATTATTTAGGAAACATTAATGGATTAAACTACAGCATTGTAGATATGACTTTAGATGGTGGATTAGGTGATGTTACTTCTAAAAACACCTTATTAATAGCTCCCACATTAGAAAAAATTACCGTTGTAAAACATGCTAACAATATAAATTATTGGGTAATTTCTCATACTTACAATAGTAACCAATTTGTTGCTTATGAATTAACTCCAACAGGCATCAAACCTCCTGTTGCTTCAAATGTTGGAACACCAATCCTCAATTCTACTGAAACCGTAGGTTATCTAAAAGCGTCACCTGATGGAAAACTTATTGCTTGTGCCAACTCAGAAAATTCAAGTAGTATACAATTATACCGATTCAACAACTCAACTGGCCAACTATCGCTTATTTCAACTTCTGCTTTTTCTGTTAATCCTATTGGAGCTTATGGTATAGAATTTTCTCCTAATGGAAAACTATTGTATGTTTCAAGAATTGACACCAATAATAATTCTTCACAAATCTATCAGTTTAACATTGAAAGTTTAAATGAAACCATTATTAATAATTCAAGAACATTAATTGCAACTTTCACTAATCCTGCAAGAAACGGAATATTTGGAGCGCTACAATTAGCACCAAATCAAAAAATATATGTCGCAAGAAATAACGTTCCTTACTTAGGTGTTATTAACAATCCCAACACCTTAGGGTTAGGTTGCCTATTTCAAATAGACGCAGTTAACTTAGGTGCAAATAAATCTTATTATGGATTACCTGCTTTTGTAACTTCATTATTTAATATCAATTTCACCTCTGAAAATTATTGCTTAGGAAGCAGTACCAGTTTTCATACCCCTAATTATGATGCCATTTTATCATCTTCATGGGATTTTGGAGATCCAGCCTCACCTAACAATACTTCAATAGAACAAAATCCAACACATGTTTTTACGGCTACAGGAACTTATACAGTAACATTAACAGTACAAACAGCAACTGGAACAAATACTTTTTCAGATCAAGTTGAAATAATCAATACTCCTGTTGCAAACCAACCCACTGATTACACTTTATGCGAAGTAAATAACGGAACAGCTGTATTTAATCTTCCAAGCAAAAACAATGAAGTACTTGGAAGTCAATTACCAGCTGATCATACTATTTCATATCACTTAAATTTGAACGATGCAGATGACAATATAAATCCATTACCCGCAAGCTATACAAACATTACCAATCCCCAAATTGTTTATGCAAGAATTCAACCCGCAAACGGAGGTGAATGTTATGATGTAACATCTTTTCAACTTAAAACTAATCCTAAACCTCTTTTAGGGGTTGACAAAGAAGTATTTTACTGTTTGAATACATCTCCAGATTTGATAACATTATCAGCTGAAAATTCAAACCCAAATGATGTTCTTACTTTTTTATGGAATAACGGTGAAACAGGTGAAACTATTCAAGTAAATCAAGCAGGTACCTACACTGTGACGGCTACAAATTCTTATAGTTGCAAGTCAACACGAACCATTAAAGTAACAAACTCAGAAATCGCAAAAATAGAGTATACCATTGAAGGTAATATTGGCAATTATTCTTTGATAGTAAATGCAATTGGAACAGGGAATTATATGTATGCTATAGACGAAATCAATGGAAATTATCAAAGCAGTCCTGTTTTTAACAATTTAGCCCCTGGAAACCATATTCTTTATGTTAAGGATAGTAATGGATGTGGATTAGCATCGGAAAATTTTTATATAATAGGTTACCCGAAATTTTTCACTCCAAATGGAGACGGAAGAAATGATACTTGGAGTCTATCAGGAAATTTTAAAGGCTTTAAGTTTTTATCTATATTTGATAGATATGGTAAGCTACTTAAGATATTAACTCCTAACTTCGCAGAATGGGATGGTACCTATATTGGAGAAAAACTACCTTCAACAGATTATTGGTTTAAAGTAACTCTGATTAACGATACTATTGAAAATGGTCATTTCTCATTAAAAAGATAAAATACTAAAATGTCATCACACCATATCGTTCGCGACGATCAAGAACCTGCTTTAATTATTGCAAACGGTGCCGCTTGCAGTCAGGAATTATTGGGGCAATTATTAGAATGGTCACCATTGGTTATCGTTTTGGATTCTGCTATTGAAAGAGTTTTAGAATTAGGAATAAAAATCGATGTATTATTAGGTGATTTTGACCGAGGTTTTGATGCCAATTATTACAAAGAAAAGCAATACCCTCTCGAAATTGTTCACACACCAGATCAAAATAAAACCGATTTAGAAAAAGCATTCGATTACCTCATCGCAAAAGGTCATAAAGCCGCCAATGTAGTTTGGGGAACTGGAAAACGCGCTGATCATACCATCACAAACATCACAAACATCGTTCAATATAGAAACGAATTGAAGATTGTTTTGTTTGATGATCATTCTAAAATATTTCTATTGCCAAAACATTTTCAGAAATGGTACACCGCTAACACTCCTATTTCCTTAATTCCAATTGGACATGTATCAGGAATTCATTCTGAAAATTTATACTATCCATTAAAAAATGACAATCTAACCATAGGTTATCGAACCGGAAGTAGCAATCATGTCATACAAGACGGAATCGTTGTTATTAATCATGAAGAAGGCGATTTATTAATGATGGAATGTTTTGATTAAAACATCAAAAGTTACTATTCTTCGTACCTTTGCATCAAAGAACCTTTTGTTCCAAGATAAATGAAACCCAAAACCACCATAGAGAAAACAAGTTTACATCCTAGGAATCCACACCGATTTGGGTATGATTTTGAACAATTAACTATCAGTTGTCCTGAATTAAAAAAATTTCTTACCACAAACAAATACAACCCAGAATCCAAGGAATTAACCATAGATTTCAGTGACCCAAAAGCCGTAAAAACACTTAACAAAGCATTGTTGATTGCCAATTACGATATACAAAATTGGGACATCCCTGAAAATTATCTTTGTCCGCCCATTCCCGGAAGAGCCGATTATATTCATTACATAGCCGATTTATTGGCTTCAACTAATAATGGAACTATTCCTGAAGGAGAGACGGTTCAAGGATTGGATATTGGAATTGGAGCCAATTGCATTTACCCGATTATAGGAAATTCAGCCTACAGTTGGAGTTTCGTGGGAACCGATATCGATGAAAAAGCGATTCAAAATTGCAAAAAAATCATTCAGAACAATCCGAAATTAATCGATGCCATCAGTTTGCAATTACAAACTGAATCCAGATTTATTTTCAAAAACATCATCACGCCGGAAGATAAATTTACTTTTACGATTTGCAATCCACCTTTTCACGCTTCCGCAGAAGAAGCAAACAAAGCCACAACTCGTAAAGTCAATAACTTACAGCAAATAAAGACCAAAGATCCTGTCTTAAATTTTGGAGGTCAAAATGCCGAATTATGGTGCGATGGAGGCGAAATAGGTTTTGTTACTCAAATGATTTACGAAAGTGCAAAATACCCAATGCAAGTACTTTGGTTTACCACCTTGGTATCTAAAAAAGAAAATCTGTCTCGTATTTACAAAACTTTAAATAAAGTGGGTGCTTCGCGAATAGAAACCATTGATATGGCTCAAGGCCAAAAAACTAGCAGAATTGTTGCTTGGACATTTTTAACCGAAGTACAACAGAAAAGCTGGAAATTTTAAGAATTCCTACTTTTTGACATTGGAATTATGATACATTTAGCTGAAATAATAATACAGTAATCTTGTCGATTTATAGTACTTTTCATCTGAATTCAACTTCCTATATTATGCAAAAATTATTTTTAAAAGCTATAGTACTTTTTCTACTCGTAAGCTGTGCTGCCACTAAGGAAAATGATTATGTTTTTAAAGGCAAAAATCATAAAAAAGCCTATATCAAATCCTACAATAAATCGTTATTACTTTGGGATGTACCGTATCAGGAAGAAGACATTGAAACCAGTTTTGGAAAAGCACATGTAATTATAGCTGGACCAAAAGAAGGTTCTCCATTGGTATTACTCCACGGAATGGATGCTTCATCGACCATGTGGTTTCCTAATATTAAGACACTCTCAAAAAACCATCGGGTGTATGCCATCGATTTTTTGAACGAAGTCGGGAAATCTCAATCAATCGAAAAATCACTTTCAAAAGACAAAATTGCAAAGTGGTATAATGAAATATTCAATCATTATAAACTAAAAAAAATCAATATAATTGGTGCTTCAAAAGGAGGTTGGATAGCCACTTTACTGGCAACACAGGATAAAAGTAAAATCGACAAACTCGTACTACTTAGCCCGGCACAGACTTTCAAAGGAATTGATCAGGCCGGAAAAGCGACACCTGCATTGTTTTTGAAAGCTTTTCCAACCCGAAAAAAATTAAACAAGACTTTGGAAGCTTTTTCGTTTTATCCCGAAAAGATAAATCCGGTGTATAAAAATCAGTTTTATCTGGGCTACAAACATGCCAAATCCAGTTCAGATTTTTTGCAGCTTCAGCCCTTTTCAAATGACGATTTAAAAAAAATAACGATTCCTGTTTTGGTTCTTATTGGCGATCATGATATTATTAATTCTAATGAAAGTTTGGTCGATGCCAAAAAATATTTACCCAATTGTAAAACCGAAATCATAAAGAATGCCGGTCATTTTTTGAGTATAGACCAATCCCAAGCAGTCAATAAAACAGTACTTGATTTTCTTAAATAATAAAAAGGATCATTTCTATTTCAAATTTTACTTTGTAACTTAGTCGCACAGAACCTAAGCTACTTCCAATAATGAAATTCCAAGTCGTTTCCGAATACAAACCTACGGGTGATCAGCCACAAGCGATTGAAAAATTAGCCAAAGGAATCCTTAATGGAGAACGATTTCAAACCTTGTTAGGTGTAACCGGTTCCGGAAAAACATTTACTGTTGCTAATGTTATTGAAGAAATACAAAGACCAACACTCGTTTTAGCACATAATAAAACTTTAGCTGCACAATTGTACTCGGAATTCAAACAGTTCTTTCCGAACAATTCAGTACAGTATTTCGTTTCGTACTACGATTATTACCAACCGGAAGCGTTTATTCCCGTAACAGGCGTTTTTATCGAGAAAGATTTGTCTATCAACGAAGAGTTAGAAAAGATGCGTTTAAGCACTACCTCTGCCCTATTATCTGGACGAAGAGACGTTTTAGTAGTCGCATCGGTTTCGTGTTTATATGGTATTGGAAATCCGGTCGAATTTCAGAAGAATGTCGTTTCGATTGAAAAAAACCAAGTCATTTCCCGAACCAAATTACTACATCGTTTAGTCCAAAGTTTATACTCCAGAACAGAAGCCGAATTTAATCCAGGAACTTTCCGAATTAAAGGTGATACCGTGGACATTTTTCCAAGTTATGGAGACGAACCTTTCCGAGTGCACTTTTTTGGTGATGAAATTGAAGAAATTGAAGCTTTTGATGCCAAAACATCTCAAGTTTTAGAAAAATACGAAAAACTGACCATTTATCCGGCCAATATGTTTGTGACTTCCCCTGATGTGTTGCAAAACGCCATTTGGGAAATCCAACAGGATTTGGCCAAACAAGTCGATTATTTTAAAGAAATCGGCAAACATCTTGAAGCCAAACGACTCGAAGAACGAACCAATTTCGATTTGGAAATGATTCGCGAACTCGGTTATTGCTCCGGAATTGAAAATTATTCCCGTTACCTCGACGGTCGTTCTCCAGGAACGCGTCCTTTCTGCCTTATCGATTATTTCCCGGACGACTTTTTAATGGTGGTCGATGAAAGTCACGTCACCATTACGCAAGTTCATGCCATGTATGGTGGCGACAGAAGCCGAAAAGAAAATCTGGTGGAATACGGATTCCGACTACCAGCTGCCATGGACAACCGCCCGTTGAAGTTTGAAGAGTTCGAAGGCATGCAAAATCAAGTAATTTATGTTTCTGCAACGCCGGCCGATTATGAATTGCAAAAATCGGAAGGAATTTATGTCGAGCAGGTCATTCGTCCAACAGGTTTATTAGATCCTGTGATTGAAGTGCGTCCGAGTTTGAATCAAATTGACGATTTAATCGAAGAAATTCAATTGCGTTGCGAAGCCGATGAAAGGGTTTTAGTCACTACTTTAACCAAGCGTATGGCGGAAGAATTGACTAAATATTTAGCCAAAGTTTCTATCCGATGCCGTTACATTCACAGTGATGTCGATACTTTAGAGCGTGTGGAAATCATGCAGGATTTGCGTAAAGGATTGTTTGACGTTTTAATTGGTGTCAACCTTTTAAGAGAAGGATTGGATTTACCGGAAGTATCGTTAGTGGCTATTTTAGACGCCGACAAAGAAGGTTTCCTTCGCAGTCATCGTTCCTTAACACAAACGGTAGGTCGTGCGGCACGTAACGTAAACGGAAAAGCGATTATGTATGCGGACAAAATCACGGCTAGTATGCAAAAAACCATCGACGAAACCAATTACCGTCGAGAAAAACAAATCAATTACAACACCAAACACGGATTATCTCCTATGGCTTTAAACAAAAGCTTGGGCAATGTCTTAAACAAGAACTCCGTTTCTTCACAATACTTCGAAAATCAAGCCTTAAAAGCCGCTGAACCCGAAAGTTTATACCTCACAAAGCCTGAAATTGAAAAGAGAATCCGTGAACTCCGCAAAGCGATGGAAAAAGCGGCAAAAGATTTAGATTTTATGCAGGCAGCGAAGTTGCGTGATGAGATAAAGAGGTATCAGGAGAAAATTTAATGTGGAGTTGTGTATATTTGGAAGTTAGCGGTAATTGTACAAACGAGACGTTAAAATCAATACTAAAATAGAATTCAAAAAACTAAAATGCTAAAAAAAGTTTATCATCATTAATGCTCTAATTTCTTTATTGGTATTCGTTTTCATATTTTATAAAAACATTGGCGTTTCTGGTGGAGATATGGCTATTGTAATATTTAATATTATGTTTGGAATCTTACAACTACTAGCAAACTTAATTTTGATGCTAATTAAAAAGCATTCCTTTATTCTTAAAGTTGCGTTGTCAATATTAGCAATCCAAATAATAGAAATGCTATTTTTTTTTCAGTTTGGTTATTTTATAAATGAATGGGTTAAACACAACTACCGCTAACAGCGGTTTTAAGCAAGTGAGGATTTAAGCTTAATTTAGTGTTGGTTTTGTATTTGTTTGTTCAGTCTTTAATCTATACATTTGGCTAACAAACTCCTCACCTACTTAAAGCCGGCGGGACGTTAGCAGACATTTTATCCGAGCGAAGGAAAAATAAATTACAAAAATGAAAAAAAAAATATTTACAATTTTAATTTTTCTGTTATTCATTATAAATTCTAATGGACAAGCTTGCGGAATTTATAGAGTTAAAATAATTGGGACAATAAATTCAAAAGAAGTAAAATTTGAAAAAATCAAAATCCCCAAAATTAGAACATTAGAATATAAAGCGGAATCAGAAATCAATGATGAGGATTTTTTAGAGTTTAAAATTGATAACAATAAAATTAATATTGAAACTCAATCAAGTTTGGGTTCAATATACCAAAATGCAGAAAGTTTGAAAAAAGCTTACATAGAAAAAAGTTCAAAATTTCCATTAATTTTATACAAAAATAAAACTGAAATAAAAATTGATATCGATTGGGATAAAATTGAAATTACAAAAATTGACAACAAAAGATTTGGAAACTATTTCGAAATTAACTTAAAGGAAATAAATATAAAAAATGAATAAAAAACGAACGCACAACAGCGGTTTTATGGGATTGCTAGGCTTGGTTTGTGTTTGGAAAATTCTCCGAATTTTCTAAAATTTTTTCTTGTACTTGTAATCTTTTGTGATAAATTTACGCAACCGCCATAAAGCCGGCGGGACGTTGGCAGTAATTTAAAACGACATTCACAATGAAACTATTTATCACGACATTTTTACTATTTATCTGTTCAATTACTTTTGGACAGACCTACAAATCTTTTGTTTCCGAAGCAGATGCTTTTTACAACACCAAAGAATATAAAAAATCAGTTGAAAAGTATAAAGAAGCCTTTAAGCTTGAACAAAAAAGTGGTAATGATTTTTATAACGCAGGTTGTTCAGCCTCATTATTGGGCAACAAAAAATTAGCATTTATCTGGTTAAACCTTGCCTTAAAAAATGGTTGGTCTAATGTTAGGGATTTAAAAACAGATGCAGATTTAACATTATTGCACACTGATAAAAAATGGGACAAACTTGTTTCAGAAATGCAAAAAGAAGTAGATAAAAAAGAAGTAAATTACGATAAACCTTTACAAGCGAAACTATTGGCAATTTACGAAGACGACCAACCAATAAGACAACAATACATTTCAGCACAGAAAGAATTTGGACGCCGAAGTAAACAAGTTGATAGTTTAGGTAAAATTATGATGTATAAAGACAGTATTAACTTGATTAAAGTTACAGAAATTTTAGACAAAGATGGTTGGGTTGGTGCAGACAAAGTTGGCGGACAGGCTAATCAAACATTGTTTTTTGTAATTCAACATTCAGACTTGAAAACGCAACAGAGATATCTTCCTATGATGAGAGAAGCAGTGAAAATTGGAAATGCAAAAGGAAGTTCATTGGCATTATTGGAAGACAGAGTTGCACTTAGAGAGAAAAAAAAACAAATCTATGGCAGTCAAATTGGATACGACAATGAAACAAATAAAAGTTATGTTTTACCCTTAGAAGACCCCGTAAATGTTGATAAACGAAGAGCTGTAGTAGGACTTGAACAACTTGCAGATTACGTCAAAAATTGGGATATAATTTGGAACGTTGAAGAATACATAAAAGAATTACCAAAATTAGAAGAAAAACAGAAATCAGTAAAATAAACTTCTGTCAACAGGGGTTTTAAGCAAGTGGGAGTTTGGCCTAACTGAAAGCTCTTTTTGTATATTTGACTTCGGTGAAAACCGAAAATAAAGTAATAAAAGTCCCCACCTGCTTAAAGCTCCGGGACGTTGTACATCATGCTAAAAGATAACCATTTATATAATGAGAACCAAAACTATCTTTCGACCAAAACTAATTCTATTTCTACTTTTCCTTTTTGGAAATTCTATTTCCGGCTACACTCAATCCAAATCTAAGTTTGTCATTTATGACCAAACAGAAATTGTTCTTCAAAATGCAAGAGTCGTTGATGTTGTAAAAGGAATTGTTTCAGAAGGATACTCCGTACTGATATCAAATGGGAAAATCATTGGCATTGAAAAGACGGAAAAGTTGGTGGTTCCTAAAACTGCCAAGGTAATTGACTTAACAGGGAAAACAATTTTACCAGGCCTTGTGATGTTGCACGAACATATGATGTACAATAACGGGGCGGCTGTTTGGCAATTTCACCCAGTAAGCTTTCCAAAATTGTTTCTTGCTGCAGGGGTAACTACATTACGTACTGCAGGTGCCGAAAATCCGATGTATGACCTCAACTTAAAAAGGCAAATTGATAGTGGCTTTTTAGTTGGCCCAAGAATGTTTGTTACCGGCCCGATGTTTAATGATGTGTCGGGAGGTTTTTTAGGAGATTTCATTGTTTCAAATTATGAAGA
This sequence comes from Flavobacterium sp., assembly GCA_030153045.1. Lineage (GTDB taxonomy): Bacteria > Bacteroidota > Bacteroidia > Flavobacteriales > Flavobacteriaceae > Flavobacterium. Next base: position 21,866 of record JASLID010000091.1, on the reverse strand, counting down.
AGGTCGCAAAGCAACGGCTTTTTGGGCGGAGAAGGGTTGTACATCTTTCAAAGTATATTCTGATATCAGCACAGAGGCACTAAAAGGTGTGATTGATGAAGCACATGCAAGAGAGTTGATGGTAACGGGGCACTTAGGAAAAATGTCTTGTACAGAAGCGGCAAACCTTGGGATTGACAATATTGAACATAGTTTCGGTTCCTGCTCTTCTGATTTAAAACTTTCCTGGGATACTACCTGGAATATTAAGCCCGAACAAAAAGAAGCGAAAGAACTGATCAAACTTTTGATTGCAAAAAATATTGTATTAACTATTACTCCATTTTCAGACAGCGATTATAGAAACCCTGCAATGTTGGAATATTTAAGTAATGATGAAAGAAAACGAGTTGAGGGATACCTGAAAGACCCGCCTTTCTTTATGCCAAAAGAAGTAAACCATAATCAATTAAGACCGCTTGAAAAACTATTTATAAAAAGTGGCGGCCGGGTTGTGTTGGGTGCAGATGCGGCAGACTGTGGCATGCTGCCTGGGTTTCAAAATCATAATGCTATGGTTAGTATGGTAAAAGCAGGCTGGACTCCTTTAGAAGTAATAAAAATAGCAACCATTGACGGGGCAAAATTTTTAAAAGCGGATAAAGTTCTGGGTAGTATTGATGTGGGCAAAAATGCAGACTTTCTGATTGTTTCCGGAAAACCTGACCAAAATATAGGCGACATAAGAAATGTAGAAATTGTTTTTCGTAACGGAATTGGCTACGATTCCAAAGTCTTGCGTGAAAGTGTAAAAGGATTGGTTGGTCGACATTGATTACCTAATGAATCTCTACAAGATTTTATACGTTTTCCAGATAAGATTTGACTCAATCGCACGAACGCACAACATAGGTTTGCCGGCAAGCTAGGCTTGACAAAATTTCATCGTCAGTAGTCCACCCCTGCAGCGAAAATTCCTCCGATAGCGCGGATTTGCACTCGAGCGAATCGAGCAGACGAAGTAATCCGTGCCCACAAAGAAAAACTACACCCCGATAACACGAATTTCAATATTTACATAATCAAAAGCCTACACTTCTTCCAAAATATCTATTTTATCTGAAGGTTTGTTAATTGGCAATGTGAAATAAAAAGACGATCCTTTACCTACTTCACTTTCAACCCATATACGACCATCATTCCTTTCTAAAAACCCTTTTACCAATAATAGCCCAATACCCGCGCCTTTGTTTTCTTCTACTGCTTTAGAAAGCGTTTTTACTTGAGGAGTAAAAATTTTATCCTGTATTTCTTTCGACATACCAATACCCGAGTCTTTTATTTCTACAATCATCATATTCTCACTTTGTTTAGCGGATAAAGTAACTTGTCCTCCTTTATGTGAGTGTTTTATAGCATTGGAAATAATATTTTGAAGAATAGAAAGCAACATTTTCTCATCGGCAAACACCCTACAATTTTCTTCTATTTCATGATGAAGATTTATTGTATTGATGGCTGCGGTTTCTTTTAATGATTCAAAAACTTTTTTCACATAGTGCAGCAGTTCAATTTCAGTAGGCACAAACGCTTCGGCAGCATACTTTATCCTTGCCCATTCTAACAGATAATCCAACATATTCAATTCATTTACACTGGCATTATAAAATTCTTGCAGCAATTCTTTTGCTAAAGCTGGGGCTATGGTATCGTAATTTGATTTCAAATATTCAGCCCCTTGAATAATACCTGCAAGTGGGCTTCTTAAATCGTGAGATAAAATGGCAAGTACACTTTCCTTATGTGTGTTAAGCTCTTCAAGTTCTTTTGCGTATTTTTTAATAGAGTCTTCCGATGCTTTTCTTGTAGTGATATCACGCAATATTTTTACATATCCTATAACTTTATCATCTATAGTTTTTAATGGAAACACTAAACCATCTGCATAAAATGTTTTTCCGCTCTTACACTCATGCCATCTTGCATCTACAGACCTTCCAACTTTTAAAGCATTAACAATTTCTTTTTGCGGAATACCTGCTGCTCTATCTTCTTTCGTAAAAATGACTTCAAATGGTTTCCCTATAATTTCATCTGAATCATATTGAAATATTTTTGTTGAACCCGAATTCCAACTGTTTATATTCAATTCTTTATCGACCGTAAAAATTGAATAGTCCTGTAAACTATCTATTATTTGACTATAAAATTCTGCACTAGGTACATATTGCTCTTTAAGAACTTTCGTGATTTCTTCCTTGTTCATAATGTTTTAGATTAATCAATTCATTTTATAGAATCTATGAATAAATATCCCTCTTTAAATTATCAAATGTGTTATACCTTTTTTTTATTTGTTATATAATTCAGCAAAATATTTTTTAGAATTTTACGTAAATCGTTAATAATAAACCCAATAGAATAAATTCACAACCTCATCCACAAAAAATTAAACCAAAATTCAGTAACTTTAATACCTAATTAATCATTACGATAATGAGAGTTTTATTTTTTTTCATACTACTCTTAACAGTACAATCCTGTACTACAAAAAAATACAGTAAGACACGACTGCTGCCTGAAGGGATAAAATCGGCCACCGAAGAAAAATATGTAGTAGTAAATAATCAGAAAAAGCTTTTGTATAAAAAGCAAATGGTTTTTACTCGAAATGGCCGCATCAAATACTCCAAAACGGTCGATGCTGCAGGTCATCTATTGCAAGAAACCGAAAAGAGATTATGGTTTGTAAAGGAATCATATCCGAATAAAGAACCTTATTACTGTAAAACACGCTGGAAACCGAATCAACGCGAACGCATCAGCTGCTACACCCAAAAGCAATTCAAAGAAAATGAAGCCATTTATCATTATAATAAAGATGGAACTATTAATAAGATAGTAGATAATTTTACCACTTTCCACACTCAGTATTTTTATTATACGAATAAAGAACTTTCTAAAATTGTTACCAAGGACAGAAATGATAAACTTATTGATGAAGTTTTAATATCCTGTGTGACCAAAGATGAAAAAGGCACTTGTTTGAAAGAGATTAGAATTTCGAATAAAACAAACAACAAAGAGGAGATACTCTTCACTCCGAATTATGATTAATTTACAACCTAAAACCCAATAACTCGGGTTTCTAACCTGTGCACACAAAGAAACGCAAGATAGTGTCGATTTAGATTTTATGCAAGCAACAAAGTTAAGAGATGAGATGAAAATTTAGCTGAATTAAAAAACATAAAAAAGCCACTTCTTTTTTTAAAGTGGCTTTTTTTATGTTTTTTCGTTACAAATTTTAGATAAACAAAGTCTCCAAAACTCAGGTGAATTCATAAAAAATATTTTTTTTACGTATTTTGTAAGTAATATCTTGCTTTTTATCGATTTTATTTGTAACATTGATAGAAGCAAATTAGAAAAATATTTTTAACAAATTTATGAAAATATTTTTTCTTTTTGAGCAATAAAAATAAACATTATTTATCTTTTATAGCTCAAATTATTTTTTTATTAAAATAATTAACAATGTCATGCAGTTTAATTTTTAACAAAAAACAACCTTTTTATGATGAAAAAATTACTTCTCGGTCTATGGCTTTCTCTTCTGTTTGCTGCTATTTTTGTTTTGTTTTGGGAGAATGAATACAAATACAGCTTACCCACTCCGGTTCCTAAAGACCATCATGATATCGCGATGGGATCCCACATTGATTTTAAAAAAAAGACAATAAATAAAGACAAACCTGTTTTCATTCATTTTTACAATCCAGATTGTCCTTGTTCGCGATTCAATATTCCGCATGTGAGTGAATTAATCAAGAAATATGGAGACAAAATTAATTTCAATATTGTCGTTCTCAATAAAGAGAAAACATTCACAGTAAAAGAAATTCAAGACAAATTCAATGCTGACATTCCTGTGTTTTTTGATGAGGCTATCGCCGAAAAATGTGGTGTTTTTTCAACTCCGCAAGCCGTTCTTCTTGATGCTTCTCAAAATTTATATTATCGCGGGAACTACAATAAAACAAGATATTGTACCAATGCCGACAGTAATTATGCAGAAATGGCAATAGATTCTTTAATGAATCAAAACAACAATCCTTCGTTTGATGGCTTAGCGCTAAAATCTTACGGATGCTCATTACCAAACTGTACTAAATAAAAAACTTAACCCTTAATTTATATACTATGAAAGCAAAAGCAAGTTTAAACGAACAGGATTACCTTCACAATTTTATGTCTACAATGACAAAAAAATCGGATACTATTATCAATTATGTTCTTGCCATCTATTTCCTTCTCGGAGTCGGATTGTCCTTTAAATACGACACTTGGGAAATTGGAGTTGGAGTTGGAGCGCTAAATCTTATAGCGTATTACTCTGCTAAATATTTTCTCAAAAAATCGAATCTGTATCAATACGTTCTATCTGTAGTTTTAGCCATATTCATGGCACAATACATTTACCAAATGCACGGCATGTTCGAAATGCACTTTACCGTATTCATTGCCAGCACCATCCTGATTATTTATCAAAACTGGAAGTTACAGATTCCACTTACTCTTTTAGTAGTACTCCATCACGGAGGTTTGGCTTACCTACAGAACTTTGTTTACAATGATCCTAACGGACCGCAAGTATATTTTTCTCAGGTGAATTTCGATTTGGAAACATTTCTTACTCACGTCGTATTGGCAGCTGCTGTATTTATTATGAATGGATATTGGTCTTACTATTTCAAACAGCATAGTGAAGTTCATATCTCTAAAATATCAGATGAGTATGAATTGGAAAACATCAAATTAGCATCTGCAAAATACAGCTCGTTATCTGCCACCAATGAATTCAATGATTTTGTATACAAAACAGCACAGGATTTGAAATCACCAGTAAACTCTGTATTGAATCTTATTGATGTTTCAAAAGCACAAACCGATAATGAAGTGCTTCACGGCTATTTTGACATGATTAAGGAAAACACCCAAAAAATTGATGTATTAGTGAATGACATTCACGGCAAATCAATGGCTCGAGTGTAGAAAAAAGCCAGCTATATTAAACAAACTATAACTTACCTATTAATTTAAAGCAATATTTATGGAAACGCAAACTACTCGCCCAACACCATCTGACAGGGAAGTTGATTGGAATAAAAGCAAAGTGCTACTAAGCAAAACAGATACAAAAGGAACTATTTTATATGCCAATGAGGATTTTATTGACGTGTCGGGTTATGACGAGTTTGAACTGATTGGGCAACCACACAATATTATACGTCATCCGGAAATGCCAAAAGTAATTTTCAAATTCTTATGGGACAGTATTAAGTCAGGGAAAAACATCCATGCGATTATCAAGAATATGTCAAAAACAGGTCGGTACTATTGGGTTATAACCGATTTTAAAATTATTTCCGATGGCGATGGCGTAATTGCCGGATACTTCGGAACCCGAAAATCAGTTCCTGAAGACATTGTCGTAAAATTTATTGAACCGCTGTATAAAAAATTGCTGCATATTGAAGAAGTGAGTGGTCTTTCCGCCTCAGAAGAATACTTGATTGGCTTTTTAGAAGAACGCAACAAAACCTATATGGAATATATAGATCATTTGGTAGCTACTGGAAAAGACGATAAAGAGAAAATCAAAAAAGGATTCTTTACAGGTATTTTCGATAAAAAAGATCCAAAGAAAAAATAGAGTAGTTCAAATAATAAAGTATTGATTCGGTCGCTTTTCTTTTTCTAAAAAAAATTGACATCAATAATAAAACCTCGCTTAATTGAAAGTTTAGGACTTTTAAGTGAGGTTTTTTATTTTAATAATACATTCCTACAAAACTAGCATCTCAAGTTTCTCTTTTCTTTATACATTAGCTGAATAAAACAAATAAAGAGTTGTGTATATTTGAGAGTTAGAGGCTATTTTACCAAAAAGAAAGAAACACTATGAATAAAATACTTTTACTTTTTATTTTCTTTTTTACTCAACTCTCTTGTACAAAAAAAACTGACACAGAAAAATTTCCAAAATATGACAAAAACGGAAATTTAATAGTCTATAATATTGAAGAATACTCAAAACTGTGGTTTAAAAATCGTAAATTAAAAGTTACTGTAATTGACACTTTTTGCATTAATCAGAAAGAAAAAGCTATTAAAGATATTAAAAACGGAAAACTAATCTATTTTGGATTCCATCCGTACGAATTTCCAAAAATGACTAAAATTTTGAGCAAATATGGCATTCAAACTAAAGAACATCTTGGAGGATGTTTAGGAATGGGTGGTTTTGAACCTTTTTGCTATCAAGAAGAGATGTACAAAGAAATAAACAGAAAATATGGAGAAAATTTTATTGATTCTATTTTTAAAATCGCTCAACGCGAATTCGTTATAGAAAACCCTAATGTAGAATATATGGAAGACGGTATTGATTTGAGAGAAAAATATAGATTAGAAAATAAAAACAGCCGCTAACAGCGGTTTCATGAAATTGGGGGTTTAAGGCTAAATTTAAAGGTATTTTTATATATTTGACCTCAGTCTTAACGGAATGGTTCGGGAATAAATCTCCCCAACTTCTTAAAGCCGGCGGGACGTTGTACGACATTTTTAAAAAACGATGAGAATAAAGAAAATACGTGGACAGAAAAGAATTCACAGACAAATTGAAAAATGGAAATTTAATAGCTTGTCGTATAATTTAAGTCCTTATCTAGAAAATGAAAGTCATAGAGACTACACTAAAATTTATGTAAGTCCTTTTTGCGATATTTCAATAACAAACAGTGTTATTCCTGAACCAAAAGGAAAAACAAAAAAACTTATTTTATCTTCACTAATAGAAATATACTCTCATTGGGAAGAATTGCTAAAAAAAACAGGTAAACCATACTATTTAAAAATTTGGTTATTTGAACCTAGATTTTCGATGTCTCAAGTTGTTTGCGCAATCGGAGACGATATAGATTATTATAAAAATACTTTTACGCCATCCGATAAAAATATAGTATTAAAAAGTGATCGATATGGTAAAGAAATGCAATCAAAAATAAAATCTGTTGATTGGAAGCCATTTTTGGATGAAGATATTTTTTATGATGATGAAGTTGGAGACAAAGAAATGTATATTTCTGAAAGTGACTATTTTGAATCTAGGCGTCGATTTAAAAACATCATGAAGAAAGAACATAGAGTAAAAAAGTTTGAATGGTTAGGTGAAAATCGAGAATGCTATATTTTTAAAAAGGGTAAAGTTTGGTTGGGTGGAAAATAAAAAACGTCGTACAACAGCGGTTTTAAGAAATTGGGGTTTGGGTGTTTAATGGGACGAGCTTTTTGTATATTTGGCTTAAGTCTTTAATCTATACATTTGGCTAATAAACTCCCCCACCTGCTCAAAGCCACGGGACGTTATGTGCCATTTTAAAACACACACCTATTTCCGAACTAAATAAATGAAACAAAGAGAATTTACATCAATAGGATTTATTTTAGGGCTATGCATTTTGCTCATAAATGACTTTTATTTGAAAAATCATCACGGAAATTGGCTAACTGGAAAATTGTCTGACTTTGCAGGATTATTTATTTTTCCTTTATTTTGGACAATTTTATTCCCGAAATTAAAGAACAGAATATATTTTGCAACCGCAATTATATTCATCTATTGGAAAACAGTTTACAGCGAATCTTTAATCAATATCATAAATCAATATTTTACAGAAAATCTGAATAGGGTTGTAGATTTGACTGATTTCTTAGCATTAATAATCTTGCCATTTTCATATTTATATAGTGGAAAAAGCGATAAGAAAACCATCAATATTAAACCAATATTTGTGATTATTTTAGCGTCATTCTCTTTTATGGCAACTAGTTACGATACAGAACTTGATCAAAACAAAACTTATACGTTTAATTACCCTATTGATACATTAAAAACAAAGATTTATTACTTAAAAACCATTGAGAATCAATACGAGGAAGAAAAGGAAAATTATATTTTAGATTCAACAAGAAAATACAAAATTCACAAATATAATTGGGACACAATAGATTCAAAAAAATCACCTATAGACAAGTTTGTAAAAGACACAATGAATTTATTTATCTATGAAGATTTCTGTTTTGAAGGATATGATGCAAAACTTGTAATAAGCGGTGATAACAAGAAATCGAAAATAAAAGTTTTAGGTTTTCATCATAAATGTCCTAAAAATGAAAAAACTCTAACAAAATGGAACGATGACGAAAAAATTTTATCTAAATCGTTTAAAGAAAAAGTTATAGAAAAGCTAAAATAAAAAACGGCACATAACAGCGGTTTTATGAAATTGGGGTTTTGGAGCTAAATTTAAAGGTATTTTTATATATTTGATGCAGTCCTAATGGAATGGTTCGTGAACAAATTTCTCCAACTTCATAAAGCTGGAGGGACGTTAGTGGCAATTTTATGACAAACAGAATCGAAACAAGTATTTTAGTAAATCCATTTACAAATTATAACTATTATGATGTTTTAATAGATGGCATTTCTTTGGAAGAAACTATTCTTAAAAATTCAAATATTGAAATAAAAAAAGGTCTAGTAAGTACGTTCTTAAATTGGCTAAGCAATCCTTCTGAAAGAGAAACTGTATGGAAAAGAACTTTACCAGAAATAGATCAAACTACATTTTTACCGATTCTAATGTGCGGAGAGGATTTAGATTTACTTTGCGATGTAATCATTGCGGAAACAGTAACGGATAATAATTATGTATACTGGAAAAGGTTTGGCTTAGATATTGGCAATGGTGATAATATGCCTGAATCAATTGGAAAAAATGTGCTATGGTTTAAGGATTCCAGTGAAATAATCTTCGATAAAACTCAATATTCTGAAGTACTTAAAAAATTTAGAAAATATCTAAATGAAGAAAACAGTGAATTGTGTTATGAATAAAAACTGCCACTAACAGGGGTTTATGCAAGTGGGGTTTTAGGACAAAACTGAAACTTCTTTTTGTATATTTGGCTTTAGTAATAAACAAACTAAAGAAACAAAAGTCCCCACCCGCATAAAGCCACGGGACGTTAACGGCAATTTGAACCAAACTTTGCGAAATTGGACTAATGAAAAAAATATCTATACTAATTTTAATTTTTATCGCTCAAAACTTAATGGGACAACAGAAAATGAAACCTTTGTCTGAATTAATAAATACAACGGATTCAGGCTGGCCAATTGTTGAAAATTGGGTTAAGTCTGCTAAAAACAAAGTCGAAATTCTAAAATTAGATTCTACTTCAGATAAAAATGCATTATACAATACTCAAGTTACAACACGTTCTCCAATGGGAGGAATAATTTATAATACAGGAGGAATAATTATTGACAATGGTTGGATTAGAATATTAGCTTCTGGAAATTCAAAACTTAATCGTTCAATTTCAACTTGGAATAAAGGAAAATCATTCGAAGAATATGGAGAACCAACTCCATTTCTTCTAATTGCAGACGATGCAATTGGTGGTTTTTATATTTTAAACGGCGGTATTTTGGGAGAAGACTTGGGAAAAATTTATTATTTCGCTCCCGACAGTTTAGAATATGAACCTTTAGATCTTACATATACAGAATTCATTTTGTTTTGTTTTAATAATGATTTAGATAGTTTTTACAAAGGATTACGATGGAAAAACTGGAAAAATGATGTGAAAAATCTAAGCTATGACAAAGTATATAATTTCGTTCCGTTCCTATGGACTAAAAAAGGTAAAGAAATAGAGAAAAATTCAAGAAAAGAAGTACCAATAGAAGAGCAATATTCATTGAACTTAGATTTATCTAAGCAATTAAATCAACCAAACAGCCGTTAACAGCAGTTTGCAGCCTTTTTTTGGGTCCACGAAATATGTACAAATTCTAATGAAAAAAAATAAAACCGTTAAAATTATTATTTTATTCTTTTTGCTAATCTCATTTATTAATTGCGAAACTGCTTCAGATTGTATTGCTGGAATAAAACCTAATCTAATTTCTAAAGAATTAGATGTTGGTGCGATTTTTCAACATTATAATGACACTTTGACTTTTGAAATGATTAACGCTAATACCAATGATTATTTAATCTCTGAAATTTCAGTCGAGGGAAATCTTCCTCCTAATATAAATTATAATATTTTGAATAATAGTACAATAAATTTTAGCGGTATCCCTAATACTAAAGGTACATATGCATTTACTGTAAAAATAACTGTTCGACCATATATATATAATTCTGACGGAACTGATGATATGTGTGGAAATATATCATCAAAGAAATATAAGATAATTATAAACTAACAACTGAATTAAAAAAAAACGGCTGCTAACAGCGGTTTTGAGCAAGTGGGGTTTTAGGGAAAAACTGAAACTCTTTTTTGTATATTTGGCTTTAGTAATAAACAAACTAAAGGTACAAAAAATCCCCACCCGCTCAAATCTGGTGGGACGTTGCATGCAATTTTGAAAAAAAGATGAACCAAACTCTTAGAATTAAAAAAATAATTATAGTTTTTAATTTATTGTTCTTTTCAACCATTGCACTTGGTCAACAAATTATTAAATCTGGGGAATATGACAATGGTTTGAGATTAGCTTATGATAGTAATTCGAAGAAGATTACGGGTTACTTCGAAAGCTATACAGGTTGGGACGAGGAAACAAAAACTTCAAGATTTTCATGTATTTTCTATATTGAGGGAAATATTACTGGACAAAAAACTATAATTAAAACTTATTATCCAGAAGATAAAAATGAAGACACAATCGAAGGTTATTTAGAAGCCATAAATAATGAAACTGTCAATATTAAATTACCTGAAGAGCATGGAGGCTGCTGGAATGTTCAACATTTTGCAGATAAACCCGAAAAATTTGAACTTAATAAAAACTTCAATTGGATTCAAATTAGATATGTAAATACTAATAAGTCATATTTTTACAAAGAGAAATCAAACGATAAAAAACTCAAATCATACTTAATTAAAGGAAATATAATCTTTATTGAAAAATTGGAAGATGAATGGGCTTTTTGCAGTTATTTTGGAAAAAAAACTACTAAGGCATGGTTGAAAGTTTCAGACTTAAACAAATTGTGAAAAACAGCATACAAAAGCGGTTTAAACAAATGGGAGTTCAAAGCATAACCAAAACTTCTTTTGTATATTTAACAAATGAACCCAACCCCAAACATACACCCCGATTTCCTTCACCTTCTTGAATTTAAAGAACAGAAGCTAATCGACCTTTTCAAAGAACTAAGAGCGTTCATTCTCGAAATACACCCGAATAGCAACGAATTACTATACCACACTCACGCGTTAACTTCTGTATTTTCCATTTCAGAAAAATTATCGGATGCCTTTTGCATGATTCCAATTTATACTAATCACTTAAATCTAGGCTTTAACAAAGGAACATTGATTTCTGATCCGCATCAGCTTTTAACCGGAACAGGAAAACTAATCAGACATATTCCAATAGAAAAAACAGCCGATTTTAGAAACGAAAAAGTAAAAGAATTAATCCAATCTGCCATTGCATTTGCCATCAACGACATGGACAAACCCAATAAATCAATCGGAAAGATAATCTCAAAAATCAACAAATAAAAACTTTCAATACACGCATGGATACAACCAAAATCGCAGTTGACGTATTTAATAAATCGGCCAAAGAATATCAGGACCGCTTTATGGATGTCGATTTATACGACGCCACTTTCGATCTCTTCTGCGACAGCATCACAATTGAAAATCCAAACGTGTTAGAGCTAGCCTGCGGACCGGGAAACATCACTAGATATTTGCTAAAGAAAAGACCCGACTTTAAAATAGTAGGAACTGATTTGGCACCCAACATGCTCGAACTGGCCAAAACCAACAATCCTCAAGCCGAATTCCAATTGATGGATTGCAGGGAGATGAGCAAAATGAACAAAAAATACGACGCCATCATGTGTGGTTTTGCACTGCCTTATTTATCCAAAGAAGAATCCATCCAGTTAATAAGTGATGCTTCCGAACGGTTAAATCCAAATGGTATTTTATACATCAGCACCATGATTGAAACCGAAGACAACAAATCGGGTTTTAAAAGCTCCAGTTCCGGTGAATACAAAGCCTATATTTTTTACCATCAAACCGATTATCTGACTCAGGCGCTTCAGGAAAACAACTTCACTATTATCGATTTAAAACTTCAGGATTATCCAACTACCGACGGAACCAAAACAATAGACGCTGTAATTATTGCGAAAAAAAGCTAAAATAGAATTTGTAAGAAGAATGTTAAAATTTCCTTTAACTTTGTGCATAAGGATTTTAATTCATCCATTATGAAAAACATTATTTTTATTGTTTGCATCTTTTCTTCTTTTTTAAGCAACAGCCAAGTGGGTATTGGAACTACAACTCCAAACGCATTGTTCGATATTCGCACATCAAATTCAGCAGTTCCTTTAAACACCGATGGTATTTTAATCCCTAAAATGAGTGTATTCCCAACACCAAATCCAACCAGTGCACAAAGAGGAATGCTAGTCTTTTTAACCAATGTAGTAGCCGGAAAATCACCTGGATTTTATTACTGGGAAAGCTTTTTAAATGATTGGGTTTCTTTATTTGATACCAATAATTCTTCTATGGAATGGACAGATTTTGGCACCTATATTAGACCTACTGATGGAACCAACGAAAATGTAGCTATCGGGTTAGGAAGCTCCGGAAATGCACGATTAGATTTGGGTTCCGATAAAATGATAGGCGCTTACAGCTATGTCAGCAATACAACCACTCCTTCTAATCCAACCTACGCTTATTACAACGAGATATTCGGTCCCGGAATTAACTATGGAACATTTAATAATTTTTCAACGAATAGTTCAGGGGAACAATATGGAACATACAATCAAATGACCAATGCAGGTTCCTCTTACCGATTTGGATTACGAAACCAAATACAGGGTGGAGGCCAAAATTTTGGAGTTTATAACCAAATTACAACAACAGGTACAAATCCCATACATGGAACATATAACATACTCGAATCTGGTGGAAGCAGTATCAGCTACGGAACTTTAAACGACCTTCGAAAAACAGGCACAGGTGTCATCTATGGAAATCATACAACTATCTCTCAAAACAATACTGGAGATCTTTACGGCAGCTACCTCAATATCGCCACAAACAATAACAACAACCATTACGGAAATTACAACCTGTTTTCCAGTACCGGAAATGGAAATCGTTACGGCCAATTCAATTATTTTAATAGTTCCAGCGCACAGACAACAGGCCTGCATAACGAAATCATCACCCAAACCAGCGATGCTTACGGAATAAGAAACAACATCAATGCCAACATGAATTCTGTCGCGGTTTTTAATACCTTAAACGGAACAAATTCTATAGGAACAACGGGCATGCTAAACGAGATTTCCAATACCAATGGTACAATATATGGTGTGAATACTAATGTTAGCGACACTTTTAGCAATCAGGTAACCGGATATCGCATTAATATTAATAGTACTGCTTCCGGAGGTGGAACTAAATATGGAGTTTTTGCCAATATTAGTCAGACTGCCGGCGGACAACATTATGGCATTTACAGTGAAGTTTTAAAATCAGGAAGTTTTGCCGGATATTTTTCGGGGAGTGTAAACATTTACGGCCGACTGACCCTTGGAAGCGTCGGTTCTCCATACAGCCTACCTCAAAACGACGGTGGTTCTGGAAACACACTCCAAACCGATGGTGCCGGAAATGTAAATTGGACAGATGCGTCAACCAAACCCTACAGCACTACCGGAGCTTCAACAGGTGTTTATTTTGTGACACAAAGTCAACATACCATTCGGATTCTAAATCCAATAAGCGAAATCAGATTACCCAATGCTGTTGGAAATACTGGGAAGATATACATTATCATAGGAAGCAACGGAATCACTTCCAAAACATGGTCTACCTCTGGCGGAACCATCTATGACGATGTAACCAATGCCACAATTACCACCATTACTACCAATCAGCGCTATTCAGTGCAAAGTGATGGTACCAATTGGATTGTTATTGGACGCTAAAAATATTGTTAGAATTGAGAACTAATTGTGCTGCTCCTGGAAAGCACCCACGACAATTTCAGCATCAATCATTTGATCGGGAGATTCTTCCATCAGCTTTAAAATACGTTTCATCGCACTTGGATTTAATCCCATATTAATTCCAATTTCGTTGATGGCAATTTTTTCTCTTTCGTGCAAAACTCCATCACAATGCATTAATAATGCCAATCGATAAAAATGCAGAATTCTGTGAAACTCGTCTTTTACAACTTTAAATTCATTCCTTCTGCTGAATAAATCCAAGAAAGTTTCTTTGTCAATATTCAACTCATGTGAAACCAGCAAAAGAAAATCGTATTCCCGATCATGCAATTCGCCGTCAATAACAGCAAAAGCAATCATCTCAGATAGTAAACTAATTTTTTCTTCGTAAGAATCCATGGTATGATATTTTCGGCTAAAGTAAAATTAAAATCGGAATCAAAAAAGCTCCAATCGATTTTATGTATCTTTGCTCAAATAATTAGTGAATATGAATAACAACGATATATTTAAAAAACTTCGAGTTGCCTTACAATTAAGAGATGATCAGATTGTAGAAATTTTAGAATTGGTAGACTTTAGAATGTCTAAAGGCGAAATAGGGAATCTTTTTCGCAAAGAAGACCACGAAAATTTTATGGAATGTGGTGATCAAGTACTACGTAATTTTTTGAACGGATTGGTAATTCATCTACGTGGTACAAAAGAAAATCCTAAAAATGCCATGGATGTTATCAAGCAAAACCAAGCTACAGTTAAACAAAACATTTCCGATAAGTCTAAAACGGAATTTAAACCAAAAGCCGATTTTAAGCCAAAAGCTGCTGGAAAACCAAAACCGAATTCTAAAAAGCCTGCTCCAAAAGTTCAGGTTGTTGAGAAAGTTAAATTTAATAATGGTAAGAATAAAAAATAAAAAAAGCCCCAAATTATTGGGGCTTTTTTATTAATCTATATGCCATTGGCGAAGTCTATCTAACTCTTGTAATTCTTCAATTTCTTCAACTGAGAGTACTTTTAAAAATGATGGATGTTGTTCTATTGCATACTCTACTTTTTCGACAATTTCCTCAATAGATTCATTATCATAATCAAAAACTAGAGGTTCTTTAATAGTAAATGATTGCAGTATTCCTTTTTTCTTTAATCGTAATCCTTTTTTATCAAACGATCTACGAAAACCATCAATAACGATTGGTACAACTATAGGTTTATGCTGCTTTATAATGTGAGCTGTTCCTTTTCGAACTGGTTTAAATGACTTAGTAGTTCCTTGTGGAAAAGTAATTACCCAGCCATCTTCTAGCGCAATTTTAATATTTTCGGTATCGTTTAAATTGACTTCTTTCTTTTCATGTTCGGCAACATCCTTCCCTCCTGCTCTCCAAGTTCTTTCAACCGTTATTGCCCCAACATACGATAAAATTCTTGGTAACAATCCAGATTGCATGGTTTCTTTAGCAGCAACATAGTAGATATTAAGTTTTGGATTCCATAAGTAACCTATGTTTTTTATATTGTCTTCTCGGCCACTCAAACTGGCATTAAAAACATGAAACATGGCAACCACATCAGCAAAATACGTTTGATGATTGGATATCAAGAGAACATTCTTGTCCGGTAAATTTTTTAGTATTTCGGAACCTTCTATATGAAGTTCATTAAACCCTCTATATCTTCTATGCGTAACTGCACCGAAAATTCTAATAAGCCAACGTTTAATAAAAAGGATATGTCCGAAAGGATTTCTTTTAAATAATCCCATAGTTTTGTAAAAATAATAGCCCACAAAGGTACAAAAAATTATAAGACTTTTTTGATAATCTCCTTCAATTCACTCATCATCATGGCTGTGGCACCCCAGACTAAGTGCTCATTTATTTGAAAAGCTGGAACCGAAATATTGGTAGCATAAGAAGTAGACATATCGACATTAACAATAATACTATCATCTAAAAATTCATATAATGGCAACTCAATTAAACCCGAGACTTCTTCGGGATTTAGAGTAAATGACAATTCTGTTTCTGAAAAACCTAAAAATGGAGATACTAGATAATTACTGGGTGGAATATAAACTTCGCTACACGCTTTAATCATTTTAACTAAATGAGAAGGAACTCCTATTTCTTCATGCGTCTCTCTAAGGGCGGTTTCAGATAAATCAGCATCATACACTTCTACTTTCCCCCCCGGAAATGCAATTTGCGAAGCATGAATGCCTGGATATGAATTTCTAATAATTAGTGCCAAATGTGTTACATTCTCTTTAGGGTATAACAACATCAAAACCGCAGCCTTTTTGGGAACCACATTCAAAAAGTCATGGTTCTTCAAAAAGTCTATTCGCTCTGGCGGAACCATTTTTGCATGCGCTTTGGTAGCTGGTAGCGATTCTTTTGTTATTTTTGGCACATATTTTAAAAAATCAGAAAATTGCATTTTTTAGGATTTTAACAATAGTTATCTTATTGATTTAAAATCAACACTAACATAAAGATAGCTCAAAAAAATGAATTTAACAATAATATTAGACTCAAAGCATGTATAGTAAGGAAGAAAGTTTGCGTATAAAAAAAGAATTTTGGACGCAGTTTGCCGATGCCTATCCGCGAAAGTGGCTTCTTTATAACACTAAAATTAAAGATGTTACATTCAAATTTTATGTTGACAATAAGAAAGCTCAAGTGCTTCTTGACATTGAACCAAAGGACGAAGAAAAGCGAAAGATTTATTTCGAAAAAATTGAATCTTTAAAAACCATTTTGATCGAGGACTTCCTACCTGATGCTATTTTAGAAAGAAATTTTTATTTAGAATCTGGTAAAATTATTAGCCGAGTTTGGGTTGAAAAATTAGGAATTAGCCTAAACAACAAAGATTCATGGCCAACAATATTTGATTTTTTTAATGACAAAATGGATGCTTTCGAAAGGTTTTTCTATGAAAATGAAGATTACATAAAAGATTTAGAAATTAACACCTAAACTAAAAAGTGCCATAGTTGGGGGACTATGGCACTTTTCAATCAAATAAACAAAATAACAAACTAACTTTTTATTTTTTTACGAATATATTCGTGTAATATTTTTTTCCTTCTGCATTAGTGCGAATTGAAATTCCGAAATGTGTAAAATCGCCTTCAATATTCGCTTTGTGTCCAGCACTGTTTAACCAAGCATTTACTACTCCTTGAGCTGTTGAATAATTATAAGCTAAATTTTCGCTTACATTTTTTGCTCCTAATGTTGTCATGATGCTTTCGTATCTGTCTTGAAAAAAGTTATGATTTACTGAACCTGTTGAAATCATATATTTAGTGTGCTCTTCAGATTTTACTGATACATAATCAATTTTTTCCAATTTATTCAACCCTAAACTTTGTCTGTGGTTATTTATCAAATCCAGAACCTGAACTTCATCAGTCACATAATTGTATGTTACATTCGCCTGAACAGTGTCGGCTGGTTTTTCTGTATCTTCTTCTTTAGAACATGATACAATTGAAAAAGAAATTAAAACTAAAAAAACGATTTTTGATAAAGTGATTTTCATAAGCCCCAAAATTTATGTTGTTGTGTGTTACTGTCAAAATCATTATACGCTTTCGACATGACAACATTACAATTAAAATCGATAAACTACCAAATAAAATCGATAAACTACTGAAAATCAATAAATTAGTAACTTTTTATTTACAAAATGACTCGAAAAAAAAGTGCATTTCATCTATAAAATAGAACACTTCATCGATTAAAATTAGAAATTGGAAAGAATAAAAATCTCCTATTTAAACAAAAAACACACTTTATAAAACATTGATTATAAGTAAATTAAAAAATAATTCATTTTTTTTGTAACAATTGAATTCATGATGTATCAAAAGAGAAATCATTAAACAATTAAAAAATAAATATTATGAAATCAACCATTCACCAATTCCAAAAAAACAATTTAAAAGCTATGAGCAAAAAATTAATCTTCTCTTTAGCAATCTTATTAGCAAGTGTAGTTTCATTCGCACAACAACATTCCGCTTTTGAAGTAAAAGTATCTGGTAAAGGACAGCCTGTTATTTTAATTCCTGGTTATTCATGCAGTGGTGAAGTTTGGAATGAAACAGTAGATCATTTAAAAAACAATTACGAACTACATGTACTAACTATAGCAGGTTTCGGAACTGCAAAACCAATTGAAGATGAAGAAATCCTAAAAACAGTTCACAACCAAATCATTCAATACGTAAAAGACAAAAAACTTAAAAAACCAATGCTAATTGGTCACAGTTTAGGAGCATTTATGACTCTATGGGTACAGAGCAGTGCACCAGATTTATTTGGAAAAGGAATCTGTGTTGATGGTGTACCTTTCGTATCAGCCATTTCAAATCCAGCTGCTACAGTAGAATCGTTAAAAAGCAATCCGCAATTCAACAAAGAAGCAGTGATCAAAAATTTCAAGGCTATACCAACTGAAGGTTATGTAAAAAATATGACCAAAGCCATGTTGTATCAAGTAAGCGATTCTATTCGTGCCAAAAGAATTGCAGAATGGAGTTTTGAAAGCGATAGAAAAACTTTAGGAAGCACAATAATAGAAATGTCGTTAACCGATTTAAGAAAAGACATTGCCAACATAAAATCACCTATATTAGTCATGGCAAGTCTTTTTGGCACCAAAGAAGCCAGTGAAAAAATATACAACGAACAATATGCTCAATTGAAAAATAAAACGATTAAAGTGGCCGACAGCAAACATTTTATCATGTACGACCAACAAGAATGGTTCTTTAACGAGATTGATGCATTCTTAAAATCTTAATTCTGCACAAGTGACAAACAACCAAAACCAAGATTCTTTTTTTAAGGAACTTTACAAAACATATTCACCAAAAGTACATCGTTTGTGCTTAGGTTATACCGGAAATGCTATGGAAGCCGATGATTTGCTTCAGGAAGTTTTCATAAAAGCATGGCAAAATATGGATAAATTCAGAGGTGATTCACAAATTAGCACATGGATTTACCGAATTGCAGTAAATACCTGTTTGTATCATTTGCGAAGTCAGAAGAATAAAAAGAGTGTCGATATAGACAAAGCAATCCTCCGACAGGAAGACGAATTGGACGACAAAGAACAACAAGTACAACTTTTATACAAATGCATCAGTGAACTTTCTGAAGCAGACAGATTGATCATCACTTTGTTACTAGAAGAAGTTCCTTATGAAGAAATTGCCACTGTAACTGAGATCTCAGAAGGCAATTTAAGAGTAAAAATTCACAGAATAAAACAACAATTAAGTACCATTTACGCGAAATATGAAAGAGTTTGATAACCTAAAAGAGATATGGAATCAGCAAAAAGAAAGTGCTGTCCCAGACGTTTCCCAAATCATTTCGAAAGCTAAAAAAGAAAAGCAAACGATGGGAAACAAAATGATCCTTCAAATAGGAATACTATTATCCACAATTGTAGCACTTATTTGGGTTACATCCTCGATTGATTTTAAAATGATTACAACATTCATTGGGATTGGATTAATGTTATTTACCATTTTTGCCTTTTCTGTTATACGTCTTTATCAGTTATACAAACTGAAAAAAATTGACTTAACACAGTCTCCTAAGAAAGTATTAGTACAACTTGAACAATTTTATACCTTCTTGAAATTGGTAAGTACAAAAGGCACGTTAGCTTATTTTATTTTACTGAATTTAGCCTTTGTATTTTATTTTATTGAAGTGATGACTCCC
Source organism: Flavobacterium sp. (assembly GCA_030153045.1). Lineage (GTDB taxonomy): Bacteria > Bacteroidota > Bacteroidia > Flavobacteriales > Flavobacteriaceae > Flavobacterium. The sequence goes on along the minus strand of JASLID010000091.1, from coordinate 1,978 downwards.
ATGTCAACACAAATGAAATTAATAGTTCTCACACTATACACTGCATGGATGCTGTTTGCCTATTTCATTCTTGGTAAGAAACAAAAACAAAAAGAATACGACAAAATAGAAGCTATAATTAATAGCATCAAAAAAGTAGAAAATGAATATGAGCAATAAAAAGGTATAAAAAAAGCACTTCATTTGAGGTGCTTTTTTTGTGGTCTAAACGGAACTATTTACGAACCATTTTTGCATGATTTGAAAAAAAATTAATAAAATAGCTTTGGAAAACCCTTTCTATTTCAATTTGAAAAAGTAGTTTTGCGCCGCTAATCTTTTGTCTAATAGAGGAGTCAAGATCAAGTGAAATAAAGAGAAAGTGAAAAAAGTGGAAAATGAAGAAGCAAGCTGGACTATTTGTCAGGAATGTCAAGGACGTGGCAAAAAAAGGCAAAGGCTCAGTAAGAAAGTACGACTCCGCTTCCAGATGGAATTCGATCAATTTGAAAAAATGAAAAGCGAAGGAATGGCTCCCATTCGTCCTAAGGGACACCTATACTCCTGCTTGAACTGTTTCGGATCTGGATTACTTCAATCTGCCAGTCCTCCCATAACAGATACAGAAAACTACCCACACGTAGCAATTATTGGTGGTGGTATTGGAGGCGTGGCACTAGCTGTGGCTTGTTTGCATCGTGGAATCCCTTTTACTCTTTTTGAGCGAGACAATCACTTCGATGCACGATCTCAGGGCTATGGACTCACTTTACAACAAGCCAGTAAAGCGATTGAAGGATTGGGTGTTTTCTCGTTAGACGAAGGGGTGATTTCAACAAGACATTTGGTGCATACTACTGAAGGAAAAGTAATCGGTGAATGGGGAAATAGAAAGTGGATGCCGTCAGATACAAAAACGTCTCCGAAACGTACAAATGTGCATATCGCTCGACAATCTTTACGCTTAGCCCTACTTGAGCAACTCGGCGGACATAGCGCGATACAGTGGGGACATCAGTTAGTAAATTTTGCAACATGTAAGGATGAAAGTGTTGATTTAAGCTTTCAAGTGGACGGAGAGGTGAAGAACTTCAAGGCAGATCTTGTGGTTGGAGCTGATGGTATTCGTAGTTCGGTGCGAAGGTTGCTGATTGGCGAAGATATAACCCCTTTACGCTACCTGGGTTGTATTGTAATATTAGGTATTTGTCCTTTGAGCACTCTCGAAGGTCTTAATAGTTCTTTGCTGGACTCGGCCACTGTATTTCAAACCGCCAATGGCAATGAGCGGATTTACATTATGCCTTACACGTCAGACTCGGTGATGTGGCAGCTTAGTTTCCCAATGCCAGAAGAAGAAGCTAAGGAATTAAGTACTCAAGGACCTCAAGCACTCAAGGAAGAAGCCTGTCGACGAACTCAGTGGCACGATCCCATTCCTCAGATTTTAGCAGCAACCCTAGAAGCACAAATTTCTGGCTATCCCGTGTATGACCGAGAATTACTCAAATCAGAATTGCTGGATAAAGGGGGACCTGTGACACTGATTGGAGATGCAGCTCACCCAATGAGTCCATTTAAAGGACAGGGAGCAAATCAAGCGCTGTTGGATGCGCTCACACTGGCTCGAGGAATCTCAAAAGGATGCAAACCGTTATCTCAATGGAGAAAAACCGGCGTGAGAGAAAGTGTATTAACTGAGTTTGAATCAGAAATGTTAGAACGCAGTGCTACCAAAGTGAAAGATTCAGCAGAAGCTGCACATTTCTTACATTCCGAAATCGTGCTTCATGAGGGTAATGAGCCGAGAGGAAGGTGTCTAAAGAAAAAAGGCGCTTAAACAATTTTAATATTGAAAAAAGCAGTATACAATAAAACTTCTCCTTATTTTTCAGTTTACCGCAAAAAAAAACTTCTCAATTTCTTGAGAAGTTTTGTGGGCGATGAGGGGTTCGAACCCCCGACCCCCTCGGTGTAAACGAGGTGCTCTGAACCAGCT
>JASLID010000090.1 GCA_030153045.1 Flavobacterium sp. | reverse complement strand
GCTGGTTTAACCAAATCTTCCATTCGCAAGAACCACTGATCAGACAAACGAGGTTCGATAACGGCTTTTGTTCTTTCTGAAGTTCCTACATTATTTAGATGACTTTCTACTTTTGACATAGCGCCAATAGTTTCCAGTTCTTTCGAAATTTCTTCACGAACTACGAAACGGTCTTTTCCTTCGTAATGCAATCCGAAGCTATTTAAAGTCGCATCATCATTAAAAATATCGATGATTTCAAGATTGTGTTTTTCTCCTAACGTTTTATCGTTTACATCATGCGCCGGAGTTACTTTAAGACATCCTGTTCCAAATTCCATATCTACATAGTCATCGAAGATAATTGGAATTACTCTGTTGCAAATAGGAACAATCGCTTTCTTTCCTTTTAAGTGGAAATAACGCTCGTCTTCAGGATGAATACAAATAGCAGTATCACCCAAAATAGTTTCAGGACGCGTCGTTGCAATAGTTACAAACTCGTTTGAACCTTCTATCTGGTATTTTAAATGGTATAATTTCCCTTGGCGTTCTTCGTAAATAACTTCTTCGTCAGATAATGTAGTTTTAGCTTCTGGATCCCAGTTTACCATTCGGTAACCACGATATATTTGACCTTTATTGTATAAATCTACGAACGAACGAATTACAGAGGCTGACATGTCAGGATCCATCGTGAATTTAGTTCTGTCCCAATCGCAAGAGCAACCCAATTGTTTTAATTGTTCTAGGATGGTTCCTCCGTATTTGTCGGTCCATTCCCAAGCGTGTTTTAGAAATTCTTCACGAGTCAAATCGTTTTTGTTGATTCCTTCTGCTTTTAATTTAGCTACAACTTTTGCTTCAGTTGCAATAGATGCATGATCCGTTCCCGGAACCCAACAAGCATTGAATCCTTTTAGACGCGCACGACGAATTAACACATCCTGAATCGTATTGTTTAACATGTGTCCCATATGCAGTACTCCAGTCACGTTAGGTGGTGGAATAGTTATGGTATATGGTGTTCTATGGTCTGGTTTAGAATGAAAATAATTATTTTTCATCCAATAGTCGTACCATTTTTGTTCTACGGTCTTGGCGTCAAATTGAGCTGGAATTGTCATATTTTAGATTGTTAGATCTTTTGATTTATTAGCTTACAAAAATGCGATTCCTTATGCTTGATAACCCTGATGGAAGTGGAAATCCTTTTGCTTTTTCTTTAAAAAAGTAAAAGATTGCAACGAACAGCAGGAATTACGATTGCAAAAAAGCCCAAAATACTCGGTCTTAAAAGAAAATATAATTTGGTACGCTTTTTGTAATTATATGCAAAAGTAAGTAAACTGTACTAATATAAAAAGTCAGTTAAAATATTTGTATGTTTACTAAAACAAAGCTAATTTTACAATTATAAAAATCATAATGATGAAAAAACTTTTAAGTATTATAGCAATTGCAACCTTTGGTTTTACAACGTATGCACAAACTGGAGCCAAAATTGAATTTAAAGACAAAGACAATACTATTGACTATGGTACTGTAACTAAGGAAGCGGATAATGGTATAAGATCATTTGAATTTACCAATACTGGTGATGCTGATTTAATTATTACTAATGTACAGTCATCTTGTGGTTGTACCGTACCTAGCAAACCTGACGGACCTATTAAACCTGGAAAAACGGGTAAAATAGACGTGAAATATAACATGAACCCTGGTCCTATTAGAAAAACGATTACAGTAGAATCTAATGCGGTAAATTATGAAGGAGGTAAAATTCCTCTGAAAATTAAAGGTACAGTTGTAGCACCGGAAAATGTAAATGTGATGGAAAAGAAAAAAACATTACCTACTAATTAAAAGTAAGTCCCGAATGATTCGGGACTTTTTTTATAGTATTTTTTTGAGTTGGAATTTGGTTTTTAAATTGTATCCCGTTCGTTTGACTTCTATTGTTACCCAACGTTCTTCGTCAGATTGCAAAAGATGATTAATTTCATCCAGTTTATATTTATAAGCGCTCTTACCATTGATTTTTAAAATAACATCTCCTTCGATTATTCCTGCTAAAGCTGCTGGCGAATTAGATCTAATGGTGGATACTTTGTAAATTGGTATCAGTGTTATATTATATTTTACTTTAGCTGGTTCTGCTTGAAAAGTTAAAACTTTAGATGAAACAAATTTAGCTTTTAATTCTACTTCTTCTTTTAACCATTCTACACCACTGTGTTGAACTTCCATTCCGCTCATGTTATAATTGAATGGCTCATCAAAATTTTTGTTTTTTCTTATATACATTTTTTGATTTTTATAATCAAAAAGTATATTAAATCGCTTTAAAATACCTGAACCTATAGAACCATTCCTACCTGAAACGAAATCTACTTTAGCAATTGATTCTTTATTTGGGAATGAAATAGTAGACGAATGAATTTCATAACTTCCTATTAAAATTTTTTCAATTCTAGAGCGTTTGCCATGTATATCACCACTGAAACCTTTTCCTAAAAAATCATCAAAATATAAATCTGGTGATTTAATTTCTTTTTGGTCATTTTCAAAGAGCCAAATAGAATCACTTCCCCCAGAATCTATTAAAACTTTTGCGTTTATTTCTTTACTATTTAGCAATACTTTTAAATTAATGTAGGGCTTATCTAATTCTAGTGAAAACGGAATTTCATCATACGATTTCAACTTCTTTTTGGAAAAAAAATCTTTATTCTTAAAAACATTTATCTTTTTAGCCGTGTAATTTATTTCAACAAAATTATTTTTAAAAAACTCATAACCAATGATACCATTAACCGTAACTCCTAATTGTGCCGAGAAATTGATATTTCTATCTAAAACAATAAATACTTGGTGACTGTCATCAACATATTCTTTTATTTGAAGTTTATTATTTTTTGAATGAAGCGCATCAATAGAATTTCCAGTCCCTAATCCTCTAATTTTAATTTTCTCTATATTATTAAACTCAACTGAATCTGTTTCTTCTAAACTAAATAATATAGTATTCTCAACCCCTGTATCTAAAAGAAAATTTAAAGGAACATCATTTATTTTTACAGGTATTATAATTAAATTATTACTGATTTTAAATGGGATTGATATTTTTTCTTTATCGGTCAAAAATTTAAAACCCTCTTGAGAAAATAAATTTGAAAAGGTGAATAATAGAAAGGCAAGTAGGTAATTTCTTTTCATTAAAAATGATGTTTATATAAAGTTACAGTTATTTCTGTAAGAAAAAGCATAATTAACAAATTTGCAACACTTTTAAAAGGTGTAATTGAAGAAAAATTTGCAAATTTGCATTTCAAAATTTACAATCATGCCTAAAATATCGAATAAAGGTCATCAAATGCCGGAGTCTCCTATTAGAAAACTGGTTCCTTATGCTGAAATTGCAAAAAAGAAAGGTCATAAAGTGTATCATTTAAACATTGGACAACCTGACATTAAAACTCCTGAAGTAGCTCTAAATGCTGTAAAAAATGCTGATATTAAAGTATTAGAATATAGCCATTCTGCTGGTTTTGATAGTTATAGAACCAAATTAGCACTGAGTTATCAAAAAATAGGATTACCTATCAATAAAGAAGATATTATTGTAACAACCGGAGGAAGTGAAGCATTACTTTTTGCTATGGGAAGTACTATGGATGCTGGTGATGAAATTATTATCCCAGAACCATTTTATGCAAACTATAATGGTTTTGCTACAGCTTCTGGAGTTAAAGTTGTTCCTGTAATTTCGACTTTAGAAGAAGGATTTGCCTTACCTCCTATTTCGGAATTTGAAAAATTAATTACATCAAAAACCAAAGCAATTTTAATTTGTAATCCTGGTAATCCTACTGGATATTTATATTCTGAACAAGAAATTCAACAATTAGCAGAATTAGTAAAAAAACATGATTTGTTTTTAATTGCTGATGAAGTTTACAGAGAATTTACTTATGATGGTTACAAGCATTATTCAATTATGGATATTGTGGGAATTGAAGAAAATGCTATTATGATTGATTCGGTTTCAAAGCGATATAGTATGTGTGGTGCACGTATTGGTTGCATTGTTTCTAAAAACAGTGAAGTAATGGCTACAGCTATGAAGTTTGCACAAGCAAGACTAAGCCCGCCAACTTACGAACAAATTGCCAGTGAAGCGGCACTAGATACTCCTCAAAGTTATTTTGACGAAGTAATCACTGAATATAAAGAACGTAGAGATACTTTAATTACCGAATTGAATAAAATTCCAGGTGTAAAAGTGGCAACTCCAAAAGGTGCTTTTTACTGTATTGCACAATTACCCGTTCAAGATGCTGATGATTTTGCGCAATGGCTTTTAGAAAGCTACGATTTTAACAACGAAACTGTTATGGTTGCTCCAGCTGCTGGTTTTTATTCGACTCCAGGTGTAGGAAAAAATGAAGTTAGAATTGCTTATGTTCTTAAAAAAGAAGACTTAATTAAATCAGTTCAAATATTAGGTGAAGCTTTAAAAGTATATAATAAATAGATTCATTTGAATCAATAAAAAAAGGCTTCCAAATTGGAAGCCTTTTTTTATTATTACATGCATTATCTTTTAATTGAGAAATGCGATCTAAATTCTTTTGATATTCCTTTCTCTTCGTAAGTTACAACAAACCAATAATCAGTTGCTGGTAAAGCTTGTCCGTTGAAAGTTCCGTCCCAACCACTTCCTGAAGGCTGAATTTGTTTTAACAATTTACCAAATCTGTCAAAGATTAAAACCTTAGAATTTGGCTGACCACTTAATACTGGAATGTTCCATGTTTCGTGATAACCATCTGCATTTGGTGTAAAATATCTTGGATAATCAACAATATAAACATCTTGTGATGGTAATTGATCACAATCATTTCTTACTGTAATAGTATGTGGTCCGGGGCTTACATTTGTAAATACATTACTACTTTGAAAATCTCCATTATCAAGTTGGTATTCATATGCGCCAACAGGCAATACATTAACCGTTATTGTTTTTATATCTGCAAAATACTCTGAAGTTTCAATACTACTAATAGATGACGGTGGAACTAGTGTCCCTATTGTAACTGAAGTAGAAACAGATGGACATGCTGGAGTTGTATTCGAACTAGCAACTACACTATACGTTCCTGGCACATTAGCCACATAAAAACTTTGAGTAGCTCCAACAATAACTCCATTAGCATCTGACCAAACAAAAGTATAATTAGTATCATCCAGTTGCGTCTCAATTGTATAATTACCAATAGGTACTCCAGCATTATCAACACAAATATTACCTGGTGTTAATATTGGTTTAGGTGTTGCAGTAACCTTGACCTCAATACTTGCTCTTGGTCCTTCACAGCCTGATACTGTCTGACTTACATAATAAGTCGTTGATCCAGCTGCAGTTGTATTTGGCGTTGGTGCCGTAGCGCTTCCTGTTCCTCCGGTAGCCACTGTATACCACAATAAGCCCGTTCCAGTTGCTGTTAAAGCCGTTGCTGTAGCATTCTGACAATACGGTACCGGTGAAGTTACACCTGGTGCTAGTGGCGCCGCAGTAACATTAACCACAATACTTGCTCTTGGACCTTCGCAATTTGTTACTGTTTGGCTTACATAATAAGTTGTTGATCCAACAGCTGCTGTACTTGGTGTTGGTGCTGTAGCACTGCCCGTTCCACCCGTAGCTGTTGTATACCATAAAAGATTTGTTCCTGTTGCCGTTAATGCACTAGCAGTAGCTCCTTGACAATATCCAACAGGACTCGTTACTCCTGGCGCAGTTGGCAGTGGCGTTATCGTTACAACTATTTCTGCTCTTGGACTCTCACAAGTTGATACTGTTTGAGTAACATAATAACTTGTTGATCCAGCTGTAACTGTACTAGGAGTTGGTGCTGTAGCACTTCCTGTACCACCTGTTGCAGTAGTATACCATAAAAGACTTGTGCCTGTTGCAGTTAATGCAGTCGCAGTAGCTCCTTGACAATATATTACAGGAGTAGTTATCCCAGGTGCTGATGGTGTCGGAGTAATATTGACCACAATACTTGCTCTTGGGCTTTCACAACCTGAAACTGTTTGACTTACATAATAAGTCGTTGATCCAGATGCAGTTGTATTTGGCGTTGGTGCCGTAGCACTTCCTGTTCCTCCGGTAGCTACTGTATACCACAATAAGCTTGTTCCGGTTGCTGTTAAAGCCGTTGCTGTAGCTCCTTGACAATAGGTTACTGGAGTAGTTACCCCAGGTGCTAATGGTACTGCAGTAACATTCACCACAATGCTTGCTCTTGGACCTTCACAGTTTGTTACCGTTTGACTTACATAATAAGTTGTTGATCCAACAGCTGTAGTAATTGGCGTTGGTGCCGTAGCACTTCCTGTACCACCAGTAGCTGTCGTATACCATAAAAGATTGGTTCCTGTTGCCGTTAATGCACTAGCAGTAGCATTCTGACAATAGTCTACAGGGCTCGTAACTCCTGGCGCTGTTGGCAGTGTAATAATATTAACCGTAATTGAAGCCCTAGCACTCTCACAACCTAAATTTGTTTGAGTTACATAATATGTTGTACTACCAGGTGTAGTTGTACTTGGAGTTGGTGCTGTAGCACTTCCTGTACCACCAGTAGCTGTCGTATACCATAATAAATTAGTTCCAGAAGTTACAGTTAATTGGGTAGCTGTATCTCCCTGACAATAATCGATAAGGCTATTAACAGATGGTGGTGGTGGTGGTGCATTAACGTTTACAACGATTTCTGCTCTAGGTCCTTCACAACCTCCTACAGTTTGACTTACAAAATAACTTGTGCTTCCTGCGGTTGTTGTACTTGGTGTTGGAGCTGTTGCGTTTCCTGTACCACCAGTACTTGTTGTGTACCATAGCAAATTACTTCCTGTAGCAACTAATGGAGTAGCCGCATCTCCTTGACAATAATCAACAGGAGTGGTTACGCCTGGCGCAACTGGCGCTGGATTAATAGTTACAGTAGCTGGTGTTCTATACTCTAAACAAGAACCTACAGCAGGAATCACATACTCTACTGTAAAAGTTCCTGTTGCGCTTGTACTTGGATTAATTTCACCTGTATCGGCATCAACAATAACCAATCCAGGAGTGGTTGGACTTAAAATATATTGTCCTCCAGGTGTTAATCCAACTGTCGTTGGCAAAGCTGAAGTGACGCTAGCACAATATGGTGTATTAGGATATGAAAAAGTACCTCCTGGTGTAGAAAATACGTTTAATGTAAATGATTTGACTACATAACAAGCATCAACATCTTCAACCCTAACCCAAACAGTAGCAGAAGTAGTATTTATAGAATAATTAGCTTGATTTGCTGGCGATATAATATTAACAGGATTACCATTATCTGCATCAAAAAAAGTGGTGTAATATGTAAATGTATAATCAGCAGGATTTAATGCTCCAAGCATGGTTGCATTTTGATTAATAGTAGCATACTGACCTACCGGCAACGGTGAGAAAACATAAGGACCACTAGTGGCAGAAGTACATAAATTTAAAGGTTGTGGGTCGCCCATAACCACTCCTGAAGATGCTTGATCTACTAATACACTATCGGTAACCTCAAAACACCCTCCTGGTCGTACTGCTTTTACAGTCCATGTCCCAGGGGTATTTACAGTGATAGGATTTTGCCCATCATAAATGGGTTGTGGCACTCCATTTAGCAACCACTGATAAGTTGGGGTTCCTGAAGTGGGTGGAGAAACAAATGTTGCAGTTAAAGTTACTGGGGTTCCACAGAAAATAGTTTGATTATTTCCTAAAGTAACACCACATACTAGTTCACAATCAGTTGGGTCAGGTTGTGGAGTAGCAATTGTGTTAATTGCTAATTTTATAAAACCTGGATCATTAGCATAATTTGTAACTATTATCAAATAATATTGGCCATTCGTTGCGCCATTAATTGTTACTGTTTCTACAGGCGCAGCATCATAACTACAATCTATCAAGTTTCCAGCTGGGTAATACCCTGGATCAGAGGTATTATTAGGACATGATGGACAATTTATATTATCTAAGCTACCACAATTACCAGTTGGAGATGCAAATGGTCCCCATACGGCAAAATCAACATCTAAAGGGGTACCAATAGGATCTCCAGAGGCGTTGAATTGCGTATTTTGAATTAAATCAAAAACCAAAGGTCCGGTTTGATCTACTTTAAAGTAAAACCAAGAAGCATTAGGAGTACTTCCTAAACATGCAGGATCAGGAATGGCTTGGTTACCTGTGTCAGTAGCATTAGGATAAATTAATGTATTTGTTCCACTATTACCACAAAACGGAGTTGCACCAGAACAGGTAGTACCTCCTTGCGAAAAACTATTTATTGCGAATAAACCAATGGTTAATATGAGTAAAATTTTTTTCATAATTACTTCTTATTATTTATGAAAGAATGATATTGCCAATCAGATACTTTTTGACAATTGCCTTTTGTGATGAATACACGCCATTTGAAACATTTACTTAACATTTCTAAATGCATGAGTTTTTTTGAACCAACTAATTTGTTTTCCTTATCGTCTATATTTATAATAATGACGTTTTTAAACCTAAGTGCTTTTTCCTTTTTATGACAATCATTAATAGGTAGTACCTCTATTTTAATAGCTGCATCTTTAATGCTTGAAAAATCCCAATCTAAAATGGCATATTTTTCAGAATTTCTTGCTTCGATTGGACTTGCAGTAAGTTCTGCTTTATAATTTAGCACACAATTATTATCCGATTGTGCCATTACAAACTGAGAGAAAACCAGTATGAATACAATATTTAACCAATTATTTTTCATTCTTTGTGTTATTAATTTAAATAATTCGCACGAAATTTACATAATTTTAATATAATTTTAGCTTTGTTTTATTTTTTTTTATACATATTAACAAACTCGAAAAATTAATAATATTAATTATATTTGCAGTTCATTTAAATTTAATCGCGCTAACCCTTATTTAATGACTCATAACGAAGATTTTCAAGACGAAATAGGAAACAATCATATAGCAACAAATGCAACTAATCCGTTACGAAAAGATGCTTTTGACTTAACCGATGAACAAAAAATAGAATCTATTAAAAAAGATGTCAAAAGTATTTTGACGACTTTGGGTATGGATTTAACTGATGATAGTTTGCACGGAACCCCAAATCGTGTGGCTAAAATGTTTGTAAAAGAAATTTTTGGGGGGTTAAACCCGAATAAAAAGCCTAACCCTTCGACTTTTGCCAATAATTATAAGTACGGTGAAATGTTAGTTGAAAAAAACATTACGGTTTACTCAACTTGCGAGCATCATTTACTTCCCATAATTGGGCGTGCACACGTGGCTTATATCTCTAACGGAACAGTAATAGGTTTGTCTAAAATGAATCGTATTGTTGAATATTATGCCAAAAGACCTCAAGTACAAGAGCGCTTGACCATGCAAATTGTTCAAGAACTTCAAAGTGCTTTAGGTACTCAAGATGTGGCTTGCGTAATGGATGCCAAACACTTATGTGTAAACTCTCGTGGTATTAAAGATATTGAAAGCAGCACGGTTACATCGGAATTTGGCGGTAAATTCAAAGAAGAAAAAACCAGAAGAGAATTTCTTGATTACATTAAATTAGATACTAATTTTTAATAGCCCTGATAGTAGCGGCATCCTTTTATTTTGTTAAACTGAGGTAACGAAGTGTAACAAAATAAAAGATACAGCGAATAGCAGGAATAGCTCCTCATAAAAATGCAACTATATAAAAATCATTCCATAAAAGTATACAATACGCTTACGGGCGAAAAAGTAACATTTACTCCAATTCATGAAGGAAATATTGGAATGTATGTTTGTGGACCAACGGTATACAGTCATGTACACCTTGGTAATGTGCGTACTTTTATGAGTTTCGACATGATTTTTAGGTATTTTTTACATTTAGGATACAATGTACGTTATGTAAGAAATATTACAGATGCTGGACATTTAACCGATGATGGCAATGTAGAAAACGACCGTTTTGTTAAACAAACACGATTGGAAAAACTGGAACCGATGGAAGTAGTACAGAAATATACTGTGTACTTTCATAAGGTATTGGATTTATTTAATTTTCTTCCTCCAAGTATTGAGCCAACAGCTACCGGACATATTATTGAGCAGATTGAACTGACTCAGAAGTTAATTGAAGATGGTTTTGCTTATGAAAGTAATGGTTCAGTTTATTTTGATGTGCAAGAGTACAACAAAAGAGGAATGAATTATGGTGAGCTAAACAATCGTAATGTTGATGATTTACTTGCTAATACCAGAGATTTAGATGGTCAGAACGAAAAGAAAAATCCGCAAGATTTTGCTTTGTGGAAAGGCGCGTCACCGGCACATATTATGCGTTGGAATTCTCCTTGGGGAGAAGGATTTCCGGGTTGGCATTTAGAATGTACTGCCATGAGTACTAAATACTTAGGCGACACATTTGACATTCATGGTGGCGGTATGGATTTAAAATTCCCTCATCATGAGTGTGAGATTGCACAAGGAAAAGCCCGCAATGGAGTAACTCCTGTGAAATACTGGATGCACACTAACATGCTTACCATGAACGGTTTAAGAATGAGTAAATCGACAGGGAATTTCATTTTGCCTATGGAATTACTTGAAGGAAATAATAATTTCTTTGAAAAAGCTTTTAGTTCCAATATTGTTCGTTTCTGTTTCATGCAAGCACACTACCGAAGTGTATTGGATATTTCCAACGATGCTATGGTAGCCAGTGAAAAAGGTTTTAACCGCTTGATGGAGGGGGTTAAGTTATTAGATAAATTACCTACAACTGCAAGCTCGACTATTAATATTCAAGCATGGAGACAATCTTGTTATGATGCCATGAATGACGATTTTAATACGCCTATTTTGATTGCCCAGTTGTTTGAGGGAATAAAGTATGTGAATTTATTAAATGACGCTAAAGAAACGATTACGACTGAAGATTTAGAATTACTTAAATCTACATTAAACAATTTCGTTTTTGATATTTTAGGTATTAAGAATGAAGTTGAAAATGTTAATAATGCTGAGAAATTAAATGGTGTTGTTGAAATGTTAATTGGCATGCGTAATGAAGCTCGTGCTAACAAAAATTGGCAATTATCGGATGATATTAGAGACCAATTACTGGATTTAGGTATTCAACTTAAGGATGGTAAGGAAGGTACTGGATATAGTTATTAAAAAAAATCGGCTTGAGGCCGATTTTTTAGTTTTGCTTTAAAAATTTTATTTCAAACAAAAAATTTTACATTTTAATTCGTTTTATAACTGAAGATGTTAAAAAAAATATTCATATTCCCTTTTCTGATTTTGGTACGATTTTACCAAATAATTATATCACCGCTTTTACCAGCAACCTGTAGGTACTCGCCTACTTGCTCCCATTATATGGCAGAAGCATTACAAAAACACGGTCCCATTTATGGATTGTATTTAGGAATTAAACGCATTTTAAGTTGCCATCCTTGGGGAGGAAGTGGCTATGACCCCGTTCCGTAAAAATTTTAATACACTTTAACACATAAAATATCTTTATAATTAATACTTTTGAAGTATTACCTAAAACAAAAATATGACGCAGTTTCTTCACTTTGTATGGAATCCTTCTGAAGGCATACAAATAGGTTCATTTACCATTCGCTTTTATAGTTTAATGTTTGTTATTGCTTTTTCATTGGGCTTTTACTTGATGAAAAAAATATTCGATCGAGAAAATGAACCAATAGAAAAACTGGATTCCATGTTTATTTGGATGGTGATTTCAGTTTTACTTGGCGCGAGATTAGGTCATGTTTTATTCTACCAAACTGAATTGATTAAACAAGATCCTTTAAGTATCTTTTTACCTTTTAGATTTAATCCTACTTTCGAATTTACTGGTTTTCAAGGATTGGCAAGTCACGGAGCTGCCATATCAGTGATTGTTTTTATGTACTTTTTCTCTAAAAGAGTCATGAAAAGATCCATGTTGTGGGTTTTAGACAGAGTGGTAATTCCAGTGGCCAGTGGTGCCATTTTTGTTAGATTGGGTAACTTTTTTAATTCTGAAATTGTAGGTCATGAAACGACTTCGGCTTTGGGTATAAAATTCGTTAAAGATGCTATAACTCCTAATCAAGCGTCTAAAATTACCAATATTGCAGACACAAAAGAAGCCTATAATGCCATTGTAACTAATCCGCAATTTGCACATATATTAGAAAAGGTACCAGCAAAACATCCGTCTCAATTGTACGAGGCATTTGGATACATCTTTGTATTCGCATTATTATACTTTTTATATTGGAAAACCAATGCTAGATTAAAAGAAGGTTACCTTTTTGGACTATTCTTAGTGACCCTATTTTCTGTTAGAATTATCGTAGAGTCAGTAAAAGAAAGCCAAGGTGGTTTTGAAAATGTGTTAGGATTGCTTTCTACAGGCCAGTGGTTGAGTATTCCTTTTATTATAGTTGGTCTTTATTTTATATTTACAGCAAAAGTAAAAACAGAGTAATCTATTAAACAAACATTTAGCATGCGTAAATACATAATCATTTGTCTTAACATCATTGCTACTATTTTGATGACATATTGGCTTGTAGTTAAGATTGGATTGATAGGTTTCCAATTCGCATGGATACTGAATTTAATGTTAATGATGACCGTCTATTTATTTACTCAAACGCTAAAACCTGAGTTTAAATCTAATTATTACAACGAAAAAAAGAGAGAAAAGAAAGGAAAGATTTACGAATACTTAGGAATAAATATTTTTAGAAAGCTACTGGTTTGGATCGGTTGGGAAAAACTAAATAAAAAAGACAATCCCGTAGGACTGAATTCGAAAGCTTTAATTCATTTGGAATATCGTACAAAACAATCTGAATTTGGCCATATCATTATCTTTTTTATAGTTACCATGTTCTTCATTTTTGTAGTATTTAAATTTGGTATTTTAGAATCATTGTGGCTTTTAGCCTTAAATATATTGTTGAATCTTTATCCTATATTCCTGCAACGCTACAATCGCCCGAGGTTAAAAAAAGCCATCAATTTAAGCATAAGAAGGGAACAGATAATCGAACAACGTAACTTTAGAAAGTGATAATTTTATTACTCAACAATAAAATCATAAAAAAAGCCATTAATTTCAAACTAATGGCTTTTTTAATATCTAAAATTTAAGTTTTAAATTACGGTGTTTCTGTCGGCACTTGTTCTACAGGAACTTCTTCAGTAGTTGGAAGTGTTTCACTTACAACCGGTGCAGTAACTCTAGCAACTTTTCCAAATGCTTCATATCTTTTTTGAGCTACATCCCAATTTACAACACTAAAAAAAGTATTTACATAGTCTCTTTTTCTATTTTGAAATTTCAAATAATAGGCATGTTCCCATAAGTCTACATTTAAAATTGGAATTCCAGAAACCCCTAAATTTTTCATTAAAGGATTGTCGTTATTGTTTGTAATGACAATTTTTAATTTTCCTGTTTTATCAGAAACCAACCAAGCCCAACCCGATCCTGTTAATTTGACCGAAGTTTCAGTAAACAATCTTCTAAACTCATCAAATGAGCCAAAGTCTTTGATTATGGCTTCTAACAATTCTCCTTCTGGTTCACCTCCAGCTTTTGGAGCCAATTCTTCCCAAAAAAAGTTATGATTGTAGACACCACCTGCATTGCTTCTAATGATTTCGTCAGATAGGTTCAAACTTTTTAAAATAGGTTCAATTTCAAGTACTTCATACTTTGTACCTATTACCGCTTTGTTCAAACTATTTACATAGCCTAAATGATGTTTGGAATAATGTAATTCAGTAGTTAATGCATCTAAATGAGGCTCAAGGTCTTTATAGCCAAAAGGCAATTCCATCAACTCAAAAGCACCTTGAATGGCTTTAACATCTGTTGGCTTTCCTCCTTTTTGTTCTACAGCGACTATTGGAGCAGCTGGTACATCGACAACTTCAATTAAAGTGTCTTTTTTACATGAAACTGCAGTTGTTACAATTACTGCAACAAATAAAAGCTGATTATATTTCATGTTCATTATTTATAATTTCGTTTATTAAATCTATGTAACGACGTTTTGCTTCGGCTTCAGAAATATTTCTTATTTGCATCCAAGCATTATTTTTGAAAGCATCTCTAACATCTAAATTGGAATAATTTACGCTTCCTAATGCGCCGAAAGTTGCTTGCTTATAATAGGCATAACATCTTAACTGAACATCTTGCGGCAAAGATGACTGTGGTATGGTGTTAGCTAAAGTAACTGCCTTCTGAAATAGTGTATCTAAATCTTTATCAGACATATATTATCCTATTGCAATAATGGTTTTATTTCCTATTGCTTTTTCGTTTAATTTTACGTTCACTTTTGTTCCAAGTGGCAAATACAAATCGACTCTTGAACCAAATTTTATAAATCCTGCATCGGTTCCTTGAACTACTTGAGTTCCTTCTTCTGCATAATTAACGATTCTTTTGGCTAAAGCACCGGCGATTTGACGGTACATGATTTCGCCAAAAACTTTATTTTCAATTACAACTGTTGTACGCTCGTTTTCGGTACTTGCTTTTGGATGCCAAGCTACCAAATATTTCCCTGGATGGTATTTACTATATTTCACTGTTCCTGAAACAGCATAACGTGTAACATGCACATTTATTGGCGACATGAAAATAGAAACCTGTAAACGGTTGTCTTTAAAATATTCTGATTCAAAAACCTCTTCAATAACCACTACTTTACCATCAACTGGCGCTACAATATGAGCATCATTAGGAGTAATTGTTCTGTTAGGATTTCTGAAAAACTGCAAAATCATTACATAAAAAAACAAAAGAACCAATTGCAGTGCCATTTTAAGCCAGCTGACGTCAACAAACTTGTCAATCAATACAATCCCTGCAACTACTAATAATGAGCCTATTAAAATAATTTTAAATCCTTCTTTATGAAACATATGCTATAACTTTATAAAATAAAAATAAAAATGGTGCTACAAATATAATACTATCTAATCTATCTAACATTCCGCCGTGGCCCGGCATGATATTCCCGCTGTCTTTTACGTTGGCTATTCGCTTAAATTTTGATTCGACTAAATCGCCAATAGTTCCAAAGATACTAATCATAAAAGCGGTAATGATCCAGTTCATCATAGACATTTCAACTACATAATATTCGGCAATGATAACACTTGCAATTATGGCAAAAAACACACCTCCAACGAAGCCTTCAATGGTTTTTTTAGGTGAAATTCTTTCAAATAACTTATTCTTTCCTATAGACTTTCCTACAATATAAGCAAAAGTATCATTTGTCCAAATAAGGATAAAGATACCAATAATTATTGAAGGAATGAATTGATTATTGACAATTGGTAATTTGGTTAAAAATACAAAAGGGAAAATTATATAGCCCGTAAGCAATAACCAATTGGATTGATTTAATGAAGTGTTCTTTTTTGAAAACAGCCAGAATACAAGTTGAATTAACAATACAATGGTTAGTATTCCTAAACCCGATTCGATTAAATGATTTGAACCAAAAACGGCAAATTGAAAATATACAATAATAGATGCAATTAACGCAGGGATTTGTGGTAAATGGATTAATCTGGCAAATTCTTTAACGGTCAATAACAAAAAGATTCCAAACAGTATAAAAAAAGATTCAATTGAATAAAGTGTAGCCAGTACTAAAACTGAGATATAAACTATGCCAGACAATGAACGTATTACATTTTCATTCATCTTATAAGTCTTCTAATAGCAGTAAATATAAGTTTTTAGGCGAACTTCCGTAGTGCAAGAAGTCATCTTCTTTTCCTTTTTCGAAGTAATTTATGGTTGTAATGTTAGTTGGATAATCAGTAGTATAACGTTTTTTAATTTCTCTTAAACCGTCGCTTTTACTTAGTATAATTTGACTGGTTGTTGCCACTAAAACTATGTTTCCAGGCAAATCATTTGGTTTGTTTTGCTTGATTTGATTGGATGAGAATAAAACTGAACCTTCTTCAGCAATTAAATTCTCACAACTTGCCAATAAAAATTTTGGAGATTTTGTATTTTGAAAAATGATATTATTTGTTTCTAACATTTTAAACAATCTTGGCTCTAAACACATGGCTTCAGATTCAAACCAATCGTTTTCTTCCAGTATGTTTTCAAACTGTTCGTTCAATTCGGCAATATTTTCGCAATACAAAAACTTACCTCCATTTTTCTTGAAATTGTGTGTGAACTGCTCATCAATAGGAAGTTGAGCGTGTATGTCTTGAAACGGATTATAATCGTTTTGATTGCCTTCGTTTGAAGTCTCGCTACTTGAACCAAATATTTTTTTGAAAATACTCATATATAGAAGTAAAATACAGGAAATTATTGCTTTTCTAATCAAAGATAAAAAAATCTTAATCTAATTCGGGAATCAGATTAAGATTTTTAGGTATTTTATTAACTAAGTTTTAAACAATTTCTTCGGGAAGAAAGGTGTCGAAAGATCGTTTTCCAAAGATAGCTTCTAAATCATCTTTAAATATAACTTCCTTCTCAATTAAAATGTTAGCCAATTGATTCAATTTGTCTTTATTCTCTTGAAGAATTGAAATAGCTCTTTGGTATTGAGCTTCAATAAGTGTTGAAATTTCTTGATCGATAGTACGAGCTGTTTCTTCAGAATAAGGCTTAGAAAAATTGTAATCTGTTTGACCAGAAGAATCGTAATACGTTACATTTCCTAATTTTTCATTCAAACCGTAAACCGTAACCATGGCACGAGCTTGTTTGGTTGCTTTTTCTAAATCGCTTAATGCTCCAGTTGAAATATTATTGAAAATAACTTTCTCGGCTGCACGACCTCCCATAGTAGCACACATTTCGTCTAGCATTTGATTAGGACGCACAATTTGTCTCTCCTCAGGCAAATACCAAGCCGCTCCTAAACTTTGTCCACGAGGCACTATAGTTACTTTAATTAATGGTGCTGCATGTTCTAACATCCAACTTACAGTTGCATGACCAGCTTCATGTATGGCAATCGCTTTCTTTTCTTCCGGAGTGATGATTTTATTTTTCTTTTCTAATCCGCCAACAATTCTGTCAACAGCATCTAAGAAATCTTGTTTATCTACTGCTACTTTGTCATAACGAGCTGCGATAAGCGCTGCTTCATTACATACATTAGCAATATCAGCTCCTGAAAAACCTGGGGTTTGTTTTGCTAAGAAATCAGTATCTAAACCTTCCACTTTTTTAAGTGGCGCTAAATGCACTTCAAAAATCTCTTTACGCTCACGAACATCTGGTAAATCCACATAAATTTGACGATCAAAACGACCCGCTCTCATTAATGCTTTATCTAAAACATCGGCTCTATTTGTAGCTGCAAGAACAATTACGTTTGAATTGGTTCCAAAACCATCCATCTCAGTTAGTAACTGGTTCAATGTATTTTCACGCTCATCGTTAGATCCTGAAAAATTATTTTTTCCACGAGCACGACCTACCGCATCAATTTCATCAATAAAAATAATAGCTGGTGATTTTTCTTTGGCTTGCTTAAACAAGTCACGAACACGTGATGCTCCTACTCCAACAAACATTTCCACGAAATCAGATCCTGATAATGAAAAGAAAGGCACTTGTGCTTCACCGGCAACGGCTTTAGCCAATAATGTTTTTCCTGTTCCTGGAGGTCCTACAAGTAACGCTCCTTTTGGGATTTTACCTCCTAAGTTGGTATATTTTTGTGGGTTTTTAAGAAACTCTACAATTTCTTGTATTTCTTCTTTTGCACCTTCTAATCCGGCAACATCTTTAAATGTAGTTTTTACATCTGTTTTTTCATCAAATAATTTAGCTTTTGATTTCCCAATACTAAAAATTTGACCTCCGCCACCGCCAGCACCTCCGCCTGACATACGACGCATCATGAAAATCCAGAACCCTAATAATAATATTATAGGCAATAAATTAATCAGTAAATCTGTAAAGTCACTTGAAGTTTTGTAGTCGTACGAAGCTATTTTTTTAGCTTTTTGGGCTTCATCTAGCTTGTTTTGAAAAATTTCATCATTACCAATTTCCAAAGTATAATGTGGTCCTGCATTCGGATTGTTTAACAAGTCCGTTTTAGGTATTTTACTATGTGTCTTTTGGCCTAAAGCTTCCTTTTTTAAGAATACTTCGGCACTGTTTTTATTGTAAACAACTACTTTTTCGACCTGATTAGAATCTAAAAACTCATAGAATTTAGAAACTGATGTTTTTGTTGGCTCGACCCAACGTGATTGTCCAGAAATCCACATGGCAAAGAAAATCGTAGCTATAACACCATAAATCCACCAAGGGTTGAACTTGAAATTATTTTTTTTAATCTCTTTAGACATAGATATTTGTTTTAATATTTGTTTTCAATAGAAGTGATTTTTGCATCACCCCAAAGACTTTCAATGTTATAATATTCACGAATGTGTTTTTGAAAAACGTGTACAACAACATGAACATAATCCATTAAAACCCAGTCAGCCACTTCAGTTCCTTCTACATGCCAAGGTTTGTCTTTGAGTTCTTTTGAAACTACTTTTTGAACTGAGTTTACAATCGCGTTGACTTGTGTATTTGAATTTCCATTACAAATTACAAAATAATCGCATACTGTATTTTCCAGTTCTCTTAAATCTAGAATATCTATATCGTTACCTTTTACTTCTTCAATTCCTTTAATGATATTTGCTAACAAAATATCATTCCCTACTGCTTTTTTCGCCATCTATTACTTAAAAAATATTTTTTACAAAGTTATTGTTTTTTGTGCTTATTTTGAAGATAAATATAAAGAACTTCTATATAGTTTCAAAAACTTACACATGAAAGTAATCAAACTCGATGCCATAGATTCGACAAACGATTTTTTAAAGAAATTAGCTAAAAATGAAACGCTGGAAAATTACACTGTTGTTACTGCAAAAGAACAAACAAAAGGCAGAGGACAAATGGGCTCAAATTGGAATACAGAAGCCAACAAAAACCTAATAACCAGCATACTAATAAAAAAATCAAGTGAAAGTATTCATGAGATTTTCAATTTAAACATTACCATTGCTGTCAGCATAATTCAAGCATTAAATAAGCAAAATATTAGCAGTTTAAATATTAAGTGGCCAAACGACATAATGGCAGAAAACAAAAAAATTGCTGGCATATTGATTGAAAATAGCATTAAGGAAGACGGAAAAATTGACTCAATAGTTGGAATTGGACTTAATGTAAACCAAACCAACTTCGAAAATTTACCCAAAGCATCGTCATTAAAAAACATCATGAATCAAGATTTTGATATTGATGAGATCCTTGAAAGCATTGTTCTTCAAATTCAAAAGAATATGGAGAAGCTTAAAAATAATGAAGTTGATGCTTTGTGGTCAGCTTATGATGCTTACTTATTCAAAAAAGGAAAACCAACCCTTTTTGAAGATATAAATCAGGAACGATTTATGGGAATCATCCAAAAAGTAAATCCAAATGGAAAATTGGAAGTAATGCTTGAAGATGACAGTGTAAAACTATTTGGTATTAAAGAAATAACGATGATTTACTAAATAAAAAAACCTTCCAGATTGCTCGAGAAGGTTTTTTATTTTTAATGACGAAGAATTATTTCATTTCTGCATATTCCTTAATCCCAACACTATTTTCAATAAGATAAATTTCAGGTCTTCCTATGGCAACACCAGATTTTACAGCACATCTAACAAAGTACTCTTTACCTTTTTCAACATCAATATATATTTCCTCTTTTGTTTCTAGCACTCCATAAAAAATTCGTTTTCCAAATTTCTTAGTTTTATAAATAAATTTTTCTCCATCACGAACTCTTCCAATCACGGAATCATTCTCAACATTGATTTTATAACCTAACGCTGATCCCATTAAAGACTCTGGTCTGTAGAAATGTATCAATGCATAATCAGCATCTACTGGTAATCTTGACTTATTTTTAATTTCTAAATCTTTTTCGATTTTTGCTATAAAATCTTCATTATAATTTCTGTAAATTTCTGCTTTAATTCTATAACATGAACTCCCTAATGGATGGGGTTTACTTACTTTCAAAAGCTTAACAATATTTGCTCCTGAATTTCTCGCAGCATTTGTGGCTTCAGAAACAACTTTATTGTAACCACAATCCCTTGTAAAACCAGAGTCTCCAATTTTAACTTTACCAATTATTTCAGAATTAGCAGGAACTGGTTCATTTACGTCTAAAACATAAATTTTTGCACTATTTGATAAACTTTGATAATTTTTATTAACTAATTTATTTGAAATTGTTGGAGCACAACTTAACAAAATCCCGAGAGATAAGGCAGAAAGAGCTTTTTTCATAAATAATTTTTACAATATTATAACTTATGCATATTTTCTGCCAAGGTCTCAATAAACTTACTGATAGGTCCTTTGATCATCATCGCCATCATGGCATTAAAATCTCCGTCAAAGAACAACTGAATATCTGTTGAATCACTTGAAGTTTCGTTGATGTTTGCCGTTAATGTAAATGGCAATTTACTAGAAGCTGCACCTAAAACAATTTTAGAATTTGGAACTGCCTCTTTTTTTAGTAATTTAATTTCAGGCATTCCTTTTAACCCAAATTCGAAACAATTCTCATCAATAACTTCGAATTTTGCAATGTTTTCTGGCATTAATTTTTCGAAGTTTTTAACTTGAGATAATTCGTTAAAAATATATTCCGCAGATTTTTGAACGGTAACTTTTTGACTTTCTAAATTCATTTTTATTTAAAATAATAGATTTTGAGATAATAGACTTTGAGATGATTGACTTTTAGATATTTAAGTTTTCAATAAACAAATAACCAAATCAACATTTTAAACTTCAACATTCCATTCTGATGGGCTCTTACGCCATTCTTGTAATAAACTTTGCTCTGTTTCGGTAATATATTCTTTGGCAACAGCCAACTCTAATAAATTTTCATAATTACTCAATGTGAACAAATCAACATTGGCATTTTTAAAATTATCTTCCGAAATTTGAAATCCGTAAGAAAAAATAGCTGCCATTCCTTTGATGTTGGCTCCTTCATTACGCAAAGCTTCTACAGCCATTAAGCTACTATTTCCGGTACTAATTAAATCTTCTACCACCACGACATTTTGACCTTTTTGCAAAAATCCTTCGACTTGATTCAATCGTCCGTGCTTTTTAGGCTCTGGTCTAACGTACACAAAAGGGAGCCCTAACGACTCTGCAACAAGTACGCCAATACCAATAGCGCCTGTGGCAACTCCGGCAATAACATCTGGTTTACCAAATTGTTTTTCGATATTTTTAGAAAATTCGTCGCGAATATAATTTCTTATCGCTGGAAATGAGAGAATTATCCTATTATCACAGTAAATCGGAGATTTCCATCCCGAAGCCCATGTAAAAGGATTTTTAGAATTCAATTTAATTGCATTTATTTGTAAAAGCAATTCGGCAGTTTGACTAGCTGTATCTTTATTAAAAATCATAGTACAAATGTATAAAGTTTTTGTGAACGACAAACCACTTTTCTTAACAAATGAAATCAAAAAAGAAACTGATTTCAAATTTTTCTTGTTGGAAAGTGCCGATATCAAACAGTTAATCGTAAATTTCTTTCAAAACAAAATTGATAAAGCCTATCTGTATCATCCTGACGAGAGGGAAATTATGAAAACATTAAAGGCAAAAATCCCTGTCACTAAAGCCGGAGGTGGATTAGTTTACAATAAAAAAGGAGAAGTGCTTTTTATTTTCAGGAATGGAAAGTGGGATTTACCCAAAGGTGGAATGGACAAAGGGGAAGATATTGAAGATACTGCTATAAGAGAAGTGGAAGAAGAAACCGGAGTAAACAAACTTGTTATTACTAATAAACTGCAAAAAACATATCATGTTTTTAAACGAAATGGGGTTTATAAATTAAAAGTCACCCATTGGTTTGAAATGAAATCTGATTTTGACGGAATTCCTGTTGGTCAAGCCGAAGAAGGAATTGAAAAAGTAGCTTGGCTCAATCAGGAGCAAGTTACCGAAGCTCTGAAAAACTCCTACGAAAATATTAAACTCTTGTTTGAAAAAGAAGAAAAGCTCCAAAAATAGGGGCTTTTTTTTTAGCCACGAATTCATAAATTTCTAATAATCAATTGGTGAATTCGTGGCAAATATTTTTTCTGTATTTATTTCAATAATCGGTAAACTGGATATTGCAAATGCACTTTTTCGTAATATGGTGAGTTTTTATAAACCCAATCCAATTGCCAAGTTGGGTTTTCAGCAAATGCTTTATCTGTTTTTTTCTTTTCTTCAAACTTCGATTTGACTTCCGGGTTTTCAGCTAAGAATTTTGCTGCTAAATCTTCGAAAACATAATCAGAATAGCCTTCTTTTTGTTGCAAAATAGTATCAAAGAAATTCCAATTAAAATACGAATCAATTGCTTCCGGCTCTAATGTTTCAATTAAATATTTGACTGCATTCTGCGAAGTTGAAAATATACAATCACCTTTGGCAAAATGAACCTTTATGATTGTCTTTCCTACTTTTGTATTTCGGTGCAAATAATGCCCTTCGTAGGCATTCGTCCCAGTTTTATAATCTTCAATCTTGTAACTTTCCACTTCAACAATCGAATCTTTTTCCAAAACAGTATATTGACAACCATTCCACTTCAACAAATCGATCACTTCCCATTGCGATTTCGGTATTATGTAAGCTTTAGGAACCGTGACTTCTTTAACCGATTTATATCCTGAGTAAAAATTGATGGTTTTGTTAAACGGTTTTGTTTCATCATAAAACAATCTGGTTCCAGAAGTCACATCGCTTTTTTTGTAACCGCCTTCATACCCAAGAAAATTCATTTTTGTGACTTTGATTGAGTCCAACTCCCACTCTATTGGATATTTATCATTGGGTTTGAATTGAGTTGCATTCTTTTCTTTTATTTGTTTCAATGATTTGGCATTTTCATCAACAAATTTTATGGTACTTGTCATAAACTCATAAGTCGCACGAACTCTTCTTGTATAATCTTTTAGCATGTGCGTTTCAACCACATAACCCACAGAATTGAACAATGAAGAATACCCCGTGGCATATCGTGGCGAATCGACAAACTGGGGAAAACCTTTATCTGGCGTCCCATCCCAAACGTTTACATAAGGTGTTGATTCAATCTTTTTAGATTTCAAATCACTTACAATGGCCGGCGTCATTTTTTCATTCATAAAATTGCCCAATTCCGTGCCCAACTTATTGTGTTGCGTTTGAATGTAGGTCAATGAATATTGATAATCGGCTCCATTACTCACGTGATTGTCAATAAAAACTTCCGGATTCAGTTTATGGAAAATTTCAATAAAACTCTTTGTATTTCTCGTATCAGCTTTGATGAAATCTCTATTTAAGTCGAAATTTCTTCCGTTGCCACGAAAGCCATATTCCTCTGGTCCTTTTTGATTGACACGGGAATGCGAATTTCTATTTAATGCCCCGCCGATATTATACACCGGAATGGCAACAATAACCGTATTTTTAGGGATTTTTATTTTGGCTGTAGCCAAATCTCTGAAAAGCATCATCGTTGCATCAATTCCATCGGGTTCACCAGCGTGAATTCCGTTATTGATAAGAATAATGGCTTTGTCCTTTTGAATAGCATTAAAATCGAAAGTAGCATCCGAACTGAAAATCACTATATGCAATGGTTCCCCACTATCCGTAAGCCCCATCTGTTGCATTTTTATAGTTGAAAAATCTTTGTCTAATAATTGATAATACGAAACAACTTCAGAGTAAACAGCTGTTTGATTGCCATTGCCTTTTTCAAAAAAAGTGGCATATTTATTAAAGGCTGTCGGTTTGCTACTTGTTTGTGCTACTGCAACTATTGATAGTAATAAAAGTAAAGAAGTGCAAAATCTCATAGTAAAAGGTTCAAAAAATGGAATCCAAATATAATTATTTTGAAGTGACAACGCCTGATTTCAAACTGATTTTCTAAAAACTCGTAATTCATACCACATAACTCATAATTCATTTTACCTTTGCAAAATGAATAATAATCACCATTCCAATAATATTTTGCTCAATTTAGGTATTGAAAGCCTAAACGAAATGCAGGAAGTTGCTCAAAACACGATTTTGAACGACAACAATGTTTTATTGCTTTCTCCAACAGGTTCAGGAAAAACATTGGCTTTCCTCCTACCTATTTTCGAAATGTTGCAAGAAGACATCAATGGTGTTCAATGTTTAATTTTGGTTCCATCAAGAGAATTGGGATTGCAAATTGAACAGGTTTGGAAAAAAATGGGAACCAGTTATAAAGTCAATGTTTGTTACGGCGGACATTCGATTGATACCGAAATTAAAAACTTGAGCAATCCACCAGCAGTTTTAATTGGAACTCCTGGAAGAATTGCAGATCATATCGATAGAGAAACGTTCAAAACAGATAACATTGTCACTTTAATCCTTGACGAGTTTGACAAATCATTGCAGTTGGGTTTCCATGAGCAAATGTCATACATCATTGGAAGATTAGCAAAACTGAACAAACGTGTTTTAGTTTCAGCCACATCAGACATTGAAATTCCAAAATATACGAGAGTTGTCAATCCAACGGTTTTAGATTTTATTCCTACAGAAGAAGAAAAAACCAATCTTTCCATGAAAATGGTGGTTTCGAAGGAAAAAGACAAAATAAACAGTCTGTTTAACTTGATTTGTTCTTTAAAATCGGAATCAGCCATTATTTTCTGTAACCATCGTGATGCTGCAGAAAGAATTAGCGACACATTAACCGAAAAAGGGATTTACGCCACCTATTATCATGGTGGAATGGATCAGGACGAACGCGAGCGCGCTTTAATTCAATTCAGAAACGGAAGTGTGAGTTATTTAATCACAACTGATTTGGCCGCACGTGGATTAGACATTCCTGAAATGAAGCATGTTATTCATTATCATTTGCCTTCTAAAGAAGACGAGTTTACCCATAGAAACGGGCGAACAGCGAGAATGTTAGCTACAGGAACATCCTATATTATCGTTCACGAAAGTGAAAAGAAAATGGACTATATTGATTATGGCATGAAAGTGTTGAGTGTAGAAAATTCGACTTCATTACCAAAAGCACCTGAATTTCAAACCATTTATATTAGTGGTGGAAAGAAAACAAAATTGAATAAAATTGACATTGTAGGTTTCTTTTCTCAAAAAGGAAAACTGGAAAAAGGAGATTTGGGATTAATTGAAGTCAAAGATTTTATCTCTTTTGCTGCAGTGAAATCTAAAAAAGTAAAAGACTTGCTTCATAACATTCGTGACGAAAAAATGAAAGGCAAAAAGTTTAAAATTGAAGTGGCCCGAAAAGTCGTTAAGAAAGAAGAAGAAAACAACAAACCTGACAGGTATTAAAATCTGTCAGGTTTGATCAATTATTTTACTCTAACGGCATCGGGAACCAATACTTTATAGTCTCCTCCATTTCTAATTACATCGCGAACAATACTCGAACTTATAAACGAAGTGTTTGCTGCGGTCAGTAAAAATATCGTTTCTATTTTAGACAATCTCCTGTTGGTGTGCGCAATAGCTTTTTCGAATTCGAAATCGGCTGGATTGCGAAGACCACGCAAAATAAACCCAGCATCTATTTTTTTACACAATTCAATCGTTAAACCTTCATAAGTAATTACTGAAACTGAAGGCTCGTCTTTGAATGTTTCCTCAATAAACTGCTTGCGTTCTTCGAGCGAAAACATGTATTTTTTTTCAGCGTTAACACCTATGGCAATTACAATTTCATCAAAAAGAGGAATACTGCGTTTGATGATATCTAAATGTCCTAAGGTTAATGGGTCGAAAGAACCTGGGAATACTGCTCTTCTCATAATTATTTAGATAAAGCTAATTCGATAGCATTTGTAAACAAATCCTGCAATGAAATTCCAGCTTCACGCGCTTGTTGTGGAATTAGACTTTCTGTTGTCAATCCCGGAATCGTATTCATTTCCAACATATACGGTTCATCATTTACAATAATGAATTCACTACGTGAAAATCCGCTCATTTTTAAAACTTCGTAGGCCTTTTTAGCTACTTCACTTACTTTTTTAGTCAGCTCTGGTGAAATTCGAGCTGGTGTAATTTCTTGTGATTTTCCTAAATATTTAGCTTCATAGTCGAAGAAATCATTTTCGGAAACAATTTCGGTAATTGGTAAAACAATCACTTCGCCTTTGTAATTGATGACTCCTACTGAAACCTCTACTCCATCAAGGAAACTTTCAATGATGATTTCGTTGTCTTCTTTGTATGCATTTTCAATTGCAATAAGGAAATCTTCTTTTTTATGCACTTTTGAAATACCGAAGCTTGAACCTGATTTATTAGGTTTTACAAAACATGGCAAGCCTACTTTATTGATAATTTCATCAACGTTTATTGTATCTCCCAGATTTAAATAAAAAGAAGTCGCCGTTTTAATTCCGTAAGGTTTTAAAACCGAAAGCAAATCACGCTTGTTGAACGTTAAGGCTGCTTGGTAATAATCGCAAGAATTTTGTTTCATTCCAATTAATTCGAAATAGGCTTGCATCAATCCGTCTTCGCCTGGAGTTCCATGAATTGCATTGAAAACAGCGTCGAAAACAATTTTAGTTCCATTGACCGTAACCGAAAAATCGTTTTTATCGATTGGGAATTCGTTGTCATTGTCATCCACATAAACCCATTTTTCTTTAAAAATATGGATTCGGTACCCTTTAAATTTGCTTTTATCTAGGTTTTGATAAACAACATTTCCGCTGGTTAGTGATATTTTATATTCGCTGGAGTAACCTCCCATGATGATCGCGATATTTTTCATATGATATAATTTCGATTTGGCAGTAACTAGCCCCGATAGAAGTGAAAATCCTTTTTAGCGTCAGTTCAAGTTACTCGCGATAGCGAGGAGTATCGAGAACACGCTAAAAAGATTGAAACGTATAGCGGGATAAAGCTCCTAATAAATTTGTTAAACAAAATTATCATTTTTTTTGGAATGAAAACACTTTACAATTTTATTATCTTTGTCAAAATACAATTTTATGAGTTTACAAAAATTCCTACTTAGTTTTACTTTTTTTAAGCAAGTGCTTATTGCCATAATTATAGTGTGTAGCTGTTTATTTTTATTCATGTATTGGATAGGCTTTACCACCAATCACGGTGAAGAAATTACAGTACCTAACTTGAGTAAAATGACGTTAGAACAAGCCGAAGACAAGCTTGACGAACTGGATTTAGATTATGAATTATTAGATACGGTCGATTATAATTCTGCTTTCCCGCAACTTACCGTTGTGCAACAAGATCCTAGACCTGGGTCTAAAGTAAAAGAAAACAGGGTGATTTATGTGAAAATAAATGCCTCTGGGTATTCTAAAGTTAGATTGCCTGATTTAATCCAGAAAACATACAGACAAGCCGTTCCAACTCTTAAAGCATTAGGTTTAGAAGTAGGCGATACTACTTATGTACCCAACTTAGCTAAAGACATGGTGCTTGAAATGAAACACAACGGAAAACCTATAAAAGCAGGACAACAAGTGCTTAAAATGACTAAAATCGATTTGGTTTTAGGAGATGGAAAAGTTGGTTTTGATGAAGAAGACCTTGAAAATGATATGAACCCTGATACCGAAACAGACTCAACTGTTACCGAATAATGAACCAAGAACCATTTGAAACTGAGGATTTAGAAGACGAATTATACGAACATTACAAGTTTATTGCAGCCAAAGGACAATCTATTTTAAGAGTAGATAAGTTTTTAATGCAATTAGTTGAAAATGCCACTCGTAATAAAATCCAACAAGCTGCCGAAAGAGGTAATATTTTTGCTAATGACAAGCCTGTAAAATCGAATTATAAGGTAAAGCCTTTTGATGAGATTAAAGTCATGCTAGCACATCCCCCTTTTGAAAACAGAGTCGATCCTGAAAACATTCCGTTGAATATTGTATATGAAGACGATGCACTATTGCTAATCAACAAACCTGCTGGATTGGTCGTACATCCTGGACATGGAAATTATACTGGAACATTGGTTAATGCTTTGGCTTACCATTTTCAGAATTTGCCTATGAACAGCAGTGAACGTCCCGGATTAGTGCATAGAATTGATAAAGACACCACGGGTCTATTGGTTATTGCTAAAACAGAGCAAGCCATGACTTATTTGGCCAAACAATTTGAAGAAAAAACTTCCGAAAGAGAATATATTGCCATTGTATGGGGTAATATTCAAAATGACGAAGGAACAATTGAAGGAAATTTAGCCCGACACTTAAAAGACCGTATGCAAATGGCTGTTTTTGCCGATCCTGAAGTTGGGAAACCAGCTGTAACCCATTATAAAGTTTTAGAGCGCTTTGGATATATCACCGTAGTTTCTTGCATACTGGAAACGGGTAGAACACACCAAATTAGAGCGCACATGAAGCATTTAGGACATCCTTTGTTTAATGATGAGCGTTATGGCGGACATTTGATTTTAAAAGGTACTACGTTTACAAAATACAAGCAGTTCATTGAAAATTGCTTCAAAATACTACCGCGCCAGGCGTTGCATGCTAAAACTTTAGGTTTTGAGCATCCGGTAACCAAAGAGTTTATGCGTTTTGATACCGAATTGCCTCAAGACATGAAAGAGTGTATTGAAAAATGGCGTAATTATTCAAAATCAAATACTCTAGACGAAGAAGAAGATTAATCAAAATTGTATGGGAAAGCACACCTTACGTAAAGATATGACCTGTCTTAACTGCAATCATGTAGTGGAGAAAAGATTTTGCCCAAATTGCGGGCAGGAAAATAAACATACAAGAGAATCTTTCCATTATTTGTTTACGCATTTTTTTGAAGATTTGACGCACTACGATAGTTCATTTTGGAAAACAATCAAGCATTTGCTATTTAATCCTGCAAAGCTCACTAAAGAATATTTGTCAGGTAAACGACAAACTTATGTTCCACCGGTAAAATTGTATATTTTTATCAGTTTTATTACGTTCTTTTTACTTTCAGTCCTTCCTGTTTTTAATGACGAAGACAGCGCTATTGTAAGAGTCAACAATACTGATAAACAGCAAACTATAAAAGATAAAAAATTGTCTGATGTGCTTACAATTGGAAATGTTAAAAGTGTTGCTCAACTCGATTCCATTCAAAACACGCTACCTCAAGCTAAAAAATTCAATGGTGCTGAATATTGGATAATAAAAAAATTTGCTACAATAAACGAACACAATACCCTGGAAGAATTCAAGGAAAAATTTGTCAAGTCCATATACCAAAACTTACCAAAAGTAATTTTTATGTATTTACCAATTTTTGCTTTCATTCTTTGGTTATTTCACAATAAAAAATGTTGGTATTATTATGACCATGGCGTGTTTACTTTTCATTATTTTTCAATGCTTTTACTTTCATTCAGTCTTTTTATGTTGATAAGCTGGATTTCAAGTTGGTTTGGAAAAAATGGCCTAACCGAATTTATCATAGGATTGACATCTATAACCCTATTTTTATGGTGGTTTTTCTACTTTTTCAGGTCTCACAGTAGATTATATCAGGAAAGCAAGCTTATTTCAAGGTTTAAGGTCAGTCTAATGTTTTTAATCAATTCGATATTCATCACTATTTTTTTATTCTTATTATTAGCCTATAGCGCTTTAAATGTTAATTAATTCAATAATAATTTGAAAATGATTTTCTATTTGGTTAAATTCGTTTAATCAACAATTAGATTATGAGAAAAAGCATAGCTCTTTTAACAATAGCAACTATCACTTTTACAAGTTGTGTGAGCAAAAAAGTGACTACAAACAATAATACCTCAGGAGATGTATTCAGGTATATGAATACAATAACTTCAAACGAACTAAAAACACATTTATACGTTGTAGCTTCCGATGAAATGCAAGGTAGAAATACCGGCGAAGAAGGTCAGAAAAAAGCCGGGCGCTATTTAATCGATCAATACACAAAAAGCGGAATTTCTTTTCCTACAGGGGCAACCAATTATTATCAAGCCATTCCAGCTTCATTTTTCCAAAAAGCTTTCAGTCCAAAATTAGGGGACTCAGAAAACATCTGGGCTTTTATTGAAGGAACCGAAAAACCAGAAGAAGTTCTAGTTATTTCGGCACATTACGACCACGTAGGAATGAAAAACGGGGAGATTTACAATGGTGCCGATGATGATGGTTCAGGAACTGTTGCTTTATTAGAAATTGCTCAAGCTTTTCAAAAAGCTAAAAATGAAGGTAAAGGTCCTAAACGTTCTATCTTATTTTTACATGTAACAGGAGAAGAACATGGATTGCATGGTTCACGTTATTATACCGAAAATCCTTTATTTCCATTAGCCAATACCATTACCGACATCAATATTGACATGATTGGTCGTCGTGATGACTTTCATAAAGGCACTAATAATTACGTCTATGTTATTGGTTCCGATTATTTATCTACTGATTTATACAACATTTGTGAAAACGCAAATAAAACCTATACAAAGCTTAATTTAGATTATAAATACAACGATAAAAATGACCCTAATCGTTTTTATTATCGTTCTGATCATTATAATTTTGCCAAACATAATATCCCTTCAGTATTTTTATTCAATGGTGTGCATGAAGACTATCACCAACCAACTGATAAACCAGACAAAATTGAATATGATGCTTTAGCAAAAAGAGCGCAACTAGCCTTTGCAATAGCATGGGATTTAGCCAATAGAAAAGACAAACCGGTTGTAGACAAAACAGGTAACTAGCAGAATTAAAACATAAAAGGAAGCCCATTTAGGCTTCCTTTTTATTTTCTTATGATTAATATTTTATTGAACTGCTAATAAAACATTTATATTTCCGTATCCATATTCAGCATTTTTATTAGGATATAAATTTGCTGATTGACGCATTTTTGCCAATACCTGATCTCTGGTCCATGTAGGATGTTTTGACCAGACTAAGGCCGCAATTCCTGCCGAAGTTGCCGTTGCCACAGAAGACCCACCAACATAATCCGTCTGATTGTCATAGTAACTATTTACTGGCACTGTATTCCCAGAACCAGCTCTTTCCATCACAACTGTAAACTCTATTTTACCTCCGGTATGACAAACATCGCATTTTTGATACGTAGCACCTTCTTTTACACCCGTTACAGCCACAGTTTCTGACATCCAAGCAGGGAATATTACACCTACAAAATTCGTAAAACTTGTTGATGTTCCGCCAGCGCAAAAAATCAATTTCCCTTTGCTGTAAGCATATTTTATACCATCTTCAATTTTTCCGACAGAAAAAATATGTCCCATAGACATCGATATAATTTTTACATCACTTCTATTTCCTAAAGCTGTAAATGCATTTTTTACACCATTTTGCTCATGATAACCTTCAAGTACAACATTTGCAGCAGCACGATACGTTACTAAATTAGCATTATAGGCAACCCCAACCGGAGCACCATTACTATTTCTAGGAGATGCGGCTACCGAAGCCATACTGGTACCATGCCCACATTGATCATTTGGTCCATCAGTAGTAGAACTCCATGGCCAGATAGAATCAACGTAAGTGCCATATTTTTGAATTGTTCTTCCTGTTGACAAACCATTATTAAAGTTAGATCCTAATAAAGTCTGGTTTGGCGAAGCTCCAGTATCAACAATTCCAATAGTTATTCCGCTTCCGGTACTGTAATTCCAAGCTGAAGGGATATTATGCTGATAAAAAGCCCAAGGCACTTTAGCATTTGGAGTTACTGTTGTGAAATCGGACGTATTTAAAGCTGTCGTTTCATAACCGCAACCAGAACTTGATTCAGACTTTTCGGTTGAATCAGGATCATTTACAAATCGATAATCAGAAGGTTCAAAATATCTGATATAAGGGCTTTGTCTTAATGCAATTACTGTTTCTTGTTTTTCAATTATAACATCAATCAGGTTTAAATAAGTATCAGAAGAAATAAGTATTTTATCTAAACTTTTCATTTCATACTTTACTATGATGTCAAGCAACTCGTTCTGTATCTTTTTATTATTGACAGATTTGCTTCTATCATAATCGTCTTTTGAAGTTCCAAATCCTATCGTTGCAATATTTTGTCCTTGAACAATCGCACTCCAAAGCAAATGATTTGAAGAATCTGCCCAATTGAATGACTCTTTTGAATTTAAAGATTCGTTAATTTCACTTTTAACTTCCTGAGTTGTTAATGGATTCTTCTGGGCTGAATCAATTAGGATTTCCTTTTCAACTGTATCTTCTTTGGAACAAGAAGAGGC
>JASLID010000081.1 GCA_030153045.1 Flavobacterium sp. | reverse complement strand
TCAGCTGTAAAATCCCCTTATGCTTTGTTTTTTTAAGGGAAACTTTCAGCTGTAGAAAACCCTTGTCTTATAGGGCAATATTAAAGAATCCGTTGCGAATGATTTTACGGTTTTTCCGTAATCTTTGTTAAAGTTTAAAAATGTTAAAGTGGTTACAATGAGACTAAAGCACTTTTAGTCCCATTAATTCTTTTTTTATCATACCCTTTTCCTGAAGGAGTACTTTAAATTTGGTTCCCATATCCATGAGTAGGGCATGTGTGAGAAAAGCTTCTTCTTTAATTGCGGCAACTGGGTTTTCGTCATAGTGCAGCGACTTTTTGAGGTGCTCTTTAAATCCTAAGGAGAGTAAAAAATGAGCTTGATTGGTTAGTCCGCAACAAGTCAGTCCGTTCTTAATCCCCCAATGGCATAATGCCGAAAAATTAACGTGGGAAGTGATGTCCTGATTTCCTATGTTGTCGTATGGATTTTCATTTACAGTATGTTTATTGTAACAAACCAGTGTGCCGGAACGTCTTTGGTCAGCATATAGTTCAGGAGAGGTATGTCCGTAATCTATTGTGAGTACATATCCTTTTTTTAAGTGTTGGGCTATTTCTTGCATCCAAGTCAGAGCCTGAAGATTGATTTCTGTTTGGAATCCTTTGGGTAAGGTTACTTGGAGTTCCTCGAAATAATCTTTCAATTCTTTTGTGGCGGGTTTTTGCCATTCGACAAAATCGGCTGCATAATCCACATAGACTTCCATAAGTTCCTCTTCCATCACTACACGATGCACTGAAAAATTATCTACTAATTCGTTGGAGAGTATGCATCCGGTAACTGGAGGGATGTCTGTAATGGTAGTGTGCCAACTAATCTTTTCATGCTCATTCGCACTGCCTTTTTCTCGCATTGCCGGGCTTTTTTCAATGATGCAGTAGTTCAGTTTGTTATAGAAATCAGGATTGTTTTTAAGATAATCAAGGATGTTACGGCAAAGTTTGCCGGTTCCGGCGCCATATTCAACAATGGTAAAGGCTTCTTTGCCCATGTGTTCCCACATTTCTTCGAGCTGCTTTCCTATCATTACTCCAAAAAGCGGAGTAAGGTTGGGGCTGGTGTAATAATCGCCAGATCTGCCTAATTGATTACTGTTGGAAGTATAATACCCTAATTGGGGATAATACAAAGCCATTTCCATGAAATCATGAAAGGAAATGGGACCTTGATTCCGTATTTTTTGCAGTATGATTTCAGATAACAACATAACAATTCAGGTTATTGTTATTAACTCGTTGGATGCAATTAGTTTTTGATGATGATTTTTCGTCAGTTCGAGTGATTTTCGAAAGAAAATCGTATCGAGAACAAGAAAAATTTCATTAAAAACGGTTCTCGATACATTTTTTGTTTCGTTTTTACTACACAAAAAACACTCGAACTGACGTTTTTAATAATTATACCCAACAGGTTGTTACTATTTATTTTGCGTCTTGTAAAGTTACATCTTCTTTCTCATCCTTGCCACCGGAATGTCTAATTGTTCACGGTATTTGGCCACGGTTCTACGCGCAATAGGGTAGCCTCTCTCTTTTAGTATGTCGGCTAGTTGGTCATCCGGAAGCGGTTTGCTTTTGTCTTCTTCGGCAATGACCGTTTGCAGGATGTTTTTAATTTCTATCGTCGAAACTTCTTCTCCTTGGTCATTGGTCATGGCTTCCGAGAAAAATTCTTTAATTAGTTTGGTCCCGTAAGGCGTATCGACATATTTGCTGTTCGCTACACGCGAAACGGTAGAAATGTCTAAACCAATCATATCGGCGATGTCTTTTAAGATCATCGGTTTCAGTTTGGTTTCATCACCATCTAAGAAATATTCCTGTTGGAAATGCATGATGGCATTCATCGTCACAAACAAAGTTTCCTGACGTTGTTTGATGGCGTCGATAAACCATTTAGCTGAATCTAATTTTTGTTTGATAAACTGCACCGCATCTTTTTGTTGTGCCGATTTGTCTTTTGAATCTTTATACGTCTTCATCATGTCCTGATAGTCTTTCGAGACATGCAATTCGGGCGCATTACGACCGTTTAAAGTCAATTCTAATTCATCGTCAATAATGCGAATGGCAAAATCCGGTACGACGTGTTCGGTGATTTTATTAGCGCCGGTGAAAGCGCCTCCTGGCTTTGGATTTAGTTTTTCGATTTCGTCGATTGCTTTTTTCAATTGCTCTCTCGAAACCGAATATTTAGCCAGTAATTTATCGTAATGCTTTTTGGTAAAAGCTTCAAATTGTTCTTCGATGATGTTAATGGCTAATGCTATCGATTCGGTTGGTGTTTTGTGTTTCAATTGCAACAACAAACATTCCTGCAAATCGCGCGCGCCCACACCCGATGGTTCTAGTTCATGAACAATGTTCAGTATTTTCTCGACGGTTTTTTCATCGGTATAAATACCTTGTGTAAACGCCATATCATCCACAATATCTTGGATACTACGACGGATGTAACCCATATCGTCGATACTTCCTACTAGGAATTCGGCAATATCACGTTGGTCGTCCGTCAATATAAACGTATTCAACTGATTGATTAAATCCTGATGAAAACTTACCGGAGCAGCCAATGGCGATTCGCGATCTTCATCGTCGTCACTGTAATTGCTGGTTTGGGTTTTATAATCGGGAGTTTCGTCGTTGCTTAAATATTCGTCAATGTTAATATCGCCCGAATCGATGTTTTCGTTGCCATCGAAATCGTCGTACTCGTCATTGTTGTCAAATTCGTCTTTTTCGTAAATTTCTTCATCATCTGTCCCTCCTTCCAATGCCGGATTCTCATTCATTTCTTCAATGAGGCGTTGTTCAAAAGCCTGCGTAGGCAATTGAATTAACTTCATCAACTGAATTTGTTGTGGAGATAATTTTTGAGATAATTTAAGATTTAGAAACTGCTTTAACATGGGTTGTTTATGTGTTTATGTGTGGATTTGTTTATTTGGAGTATTCGAATACACGAATCAACAAATAAACAAATCAACTTCAATCTAGAATTCTGCATTCATTGGCGTTCTTGGGAAAGGAATTACGTCGCGGATATTCGTCATACCCGTTACAAACAATACCAATCTTTCAAAACCTAATCCGAAACCTGAGTGAACCGCACTACCAAAACGGCGTGTGTCTAAGTACCACCATAATTCTTCTTCATCGATGCCTAACGCTTTCATTTTTTCTACTAAAACGTCGTAACGTTCCTCTCTTTGCGAACCTCCTACAATTTCTCCAATACCTGGGAAAAGGATGTCCATCGCACGAACCGTTTTTCCGTCCTCGTTCAAACGCATGTAAAATGCTTTGATGTTCGCTGGGTAATCGAATAAAATTACCGGACATTTAAAGTGTTTTTCAACTAAATAACGCTCGTGTTCCGATTGTAAATCGGCCCCCCATTCGTTAATAACATATTGGAATTTCTTCTTTTTGTTTGGTGTTGAATCTCTCAAGATGTCAATCGCTTCCGTATATGAAACACGTTTGAAATTGTTTTCTAAAACGAAATTCAATTTTTCTAACAAAGCCATTTCGCTACGTTCCGCTTGTGGTTTCGATTTTTCTTCTTCTAACAAACGACCTTCTAGGAATTTTAAATCGTCCTGACATTTCTCCATCGTGTATTTAATCACGTATTGGATAAAATCTTCGGCCAAATCCATGTTGTCATCTAGGTTGTTGAATGCCACTTCTGGTTCAATCATCCAAAATTCCGCCAGGTGACGAGAGGTGTTTGAATTTTCTGCTCTAAACGTTGGTCCAAACGTATAAATCTGACCCAAAGCCATCGCAAACGTTTCTCCTTCTAATTGT
This sequence comes from Flavobacterium sp., assembly GCA_030153045.1. GTDB lineage: Bacteria > Bacteroidota > Bacteroidia > Flavobacteriales > Flavobacteriaceae > Flavobacterium. The sequence continues at coordinate 37,619 of JASLID010000081.1, read as the reverse complement.
CCTGAAACCGTAAGGTTCGTTTCTTTTCCAAAGAAATCTTTTTTGTAATCTATTTTTCCGTCTTCTGTTCTTGGGGTGTTGTCGAAAGGCAAAGCGGTTACTTTGAACATTTCTCCAGCACCTTCCGCATCAGAACCTGTAATAATTGGCGTATTCACATACACAAACCCTTTCTCTTGAAAATACTGGTGTACGGCAAAAGACAATACGGAACGCACACGCATAATCGCGCCAAAAGCATTCGTACGCACACGCAAATGCGCATTTTCACGTAAGAATTCTAACGAGTGTTTCTTTGGTTGCATTGGGAATTTTTCAGCATCTGAATCACCCAGAATTTCTAATTTAGAAACCTGAATTTCATATTTCTGACCAGCACCTTTGCTTTCTACCAATTCTCCCGTTACTGAAATTGCAGCTCCGGTAGTAATTCTTTTTAATTCTTCCTCCGGTGTATTTTCAAAATCGACTACACACTGAATATTATGAATCGTCGAACCATCGTTCAACGCAATAAACTGATTGTTTCTAAAAGTTCTTACCCATCCTTTTGCATTTACTTCGTGAAGCGTTTTTGTACTGTTTAGTAAGTCTTTAACTTTTGTATGTTTCATTTTAAATTGTAATTAATAATTGCAAATATAATTGATTTGTATAATTTTTGGAAGCTATTTCCCGCTATTCGTTACAATCTTTTAAGTTTGTCACTTCGACAAGCTCAGTGTGACAAACTCAAAAGGATTTCCACTACTATCGGGGCTATTTTAGATGTTTAAATTATCTTGTATTTCAGTGTTTAAAATAACTATAATCTGAAAGAAAGTAGTGCCAAGAGGCATTATTACCTGGGCGACAAATGTAGAAGTACTACTAAATATGCCGTAAGTGTCACTTTCATAAAGATTTGGATTGTTTTTTTTCATTCCGGAATCCATTAGGGATCTATTCAGCTGATTCATGTATTTCAGTGCTATTATGGATAAGCTAAAAATAAATAATAACGAGAATACTTTTCCAGACAACATTCCTTCAAATTCAAAAAATAAATGAAAAAGAATCTGCAAGATCAAACAGCTACCAGCGATAATTCCTTGTTTTTGGTTTTCTACAAATCCAATTTTTAAAGAAGTATAAATGGTATAATTTAAATACACAAAAAATGCGATGTAGACTATTGTTAAAATCATGATGTTATTTCTTTCTTTCAACTTCATCCACTTCTTCGTCACTTGGCTCTAAGATGTCAATTCTAGGCTTGATAAATTCTTGTTCGTTCGATAAAGTTCTGTTTAACGAAAGCACTAATGAGGGTAGTAAAACCAAATTTGATAACATTCCAAAAAACAAAGTCAGCGCCACTAATCCTCCTAACGCCACAGTTCCTCCAAAACTTGACAGCATAAACACCGAAAATCCGAAGAACAACACAATCGAAGTGTAAAACATACTGATTCCCGCATCATCAAAAGTAGCAAATACTGATTTTTTGATTTTCCAGTCATTTCTGGCCAACTCCAATCGGTATTGAGCCAAGAAGCGTAAGGTGTCGTCGACCGACATTCCAAACGCAATTCCGAAAACTAAGATAGTCGATGGTTTTAGCGGAATGCCCAAAAAGCCCATCAATCCTGCCGTCATCAATAAGGGTAATAAATTTGGGATCATAGACACCAATACCATTTTAAACGAACGGAACATGATGGCTACCAATCCGCCAGTCAATAAAAAGGCAAATAGGAGTGAAGACAACAAGTTGTCTAACAAATATTTGGTTCCTTTCTGGAATACGGATGCTTTTCCAGTAATAATTACGTTGTAGCTGGAAGGTGGAAATAATTTATCGGCTTTGGCACGAATTTGCGCTTCAATAGCCTCCATTTTTTCGCCATTCTCATCTTTGATAAAAGTGGTGATTCGGGCATATCGACCTGTAGAATCCACATAGCTTTTCATCACATTTTCCTTCGAGTTTTGTGCTGCATTTTTAGCATACGACAAAATAAAGGCTTGTTCTTGCGAAGTTGGCAATTCAAAATATTCCGGATTTCCGTTATAATATGCTTGTTTCGAATACTTCACCAAACTCACGATGGAAAGCGGTTTCGACAAGTGAGGAATTTCCTGAATGGTTTCTTCCAGTTCTTCCATTCGCTTTAATGTCGACATTTTCATGACGCCTTTCTTGCGTTTGGTGTCAATCATGATTTCAAGAGGCATTACGCCGTCGAATTCTTTTTCGAAGAATCGAATATCATCAAAAAAGGCTGTTTTCTTAGGCATATCTTCAATGATACTTCCTGAAATTTTCATTTTATAGATACCAATAATTCCAACGACTAATAGTAAAATGGATACTGTATAGACACCTACACGATTGTATTTTACCGTACGAACAATCCAATTCATAAAAGAAGTCAGCGATTCTCTTTCCAAGTGACCCAAATGTCTTGGTATTGGTGCTGGGATATAACTATGAAATATAGGAATAACCACTAAACACAGTAGGTATAAAGCAATAATGTTAATGGAAGTTACCACGCCAAACTCGGTCAATAAAACATTATTAGTCGCAATAAAAGTGGCGAAACCTAACGCAGTGGTTAGGTTGGTCATTAATGTTGCTGTACCGGTTTTGGTAATAACACGTTGCAAGGCTTTGGCTTTGTTGCTGTGTATTCTGTATTCCTGATGGTATTTGTTGGTTAGGAAAATACAATTGGGAATTCCGATAACGATAACCAAAGTTGGGACCAAGGCCGTTAAAACAGTGATTTCATAACCCAACAATCCTAAAATACCGAAAGACCACATCACACCAATAATCACAATGATTAACGAGATGATAGTAGCTCTAAAAGAGCGAAAGAAAAAGTAAAAAATTAACCCAGTAATTAATAAAGCAGCGCCAATAAACAAACCAATTTCGTCGATAATTGTTTTGGCGTTTAAAGTTCTAATATAAGGCATTCCCGAAGTACGCAAGTCGACACCGGTTTTGGTTTCAAACTTTTCAATTTCAGGAATCAACTTGTTTAAAACATAGTCTTTTCGCGCTTTTGTATTGACAATTTTTTTGTCGATGTAAATAGCAGAACGAATGGCACCCGATTTTTTATTGAACAAAAGCCCTTCGTAAAAAGGCAGTTTATGCAATAATTCTTCTTTGACTTCGGCTAGGTATTTCGGGTCTTGAATTTTATTTTGATCAACTAAATTGGTTAGTTGAAAGGTTTGCAAAGTGTCGTTTTTAGACAGCTTTTTTAAATTATCAACCGAAACAACCAATTCCACTTCTTTATGCGATTGAATATTGGCAATCATTTCGCTCCATGCTTTAAAAACGGTAGGTGTAAAAAGCTTAGGGTCTTTGGTGGCGATAATGATGAGGTTCCCTTCTTCTCCAAAATGTTTCAAAAAAGAGTTGTAATCTACATTTACTTGATCATCTGCAGGGATTAAGTTGGCTTCTGTTTGCGTGAATTTGATATTTTTCCACTGCAAAGCCAATAGAGCTGTAATTAAAATTACACCTACTAAAATGACAATTCTATTTCTTAAGATTACTCGGGCAATAAATTCCCAGAACCCTATACTTAACATCTTTTTCATATAACCTAAAATGGGACGCAAAGGTAAGTAAAACCTATAAAATTCAGTAGTTTAAACGTAAACTTTTAGTAGTATAGTTTGTAGGACTTTAAATTTCTGTGATTAATTTGTGGAATGTTTTTGATTCTATGGTTATTTTGTCATCTTTGTACATGAAAATTTGGTGTTTCTGATATGAAAAAATTAAAAAATGCATTGTTCTACTTGCTTGTTACTGGTGGCTTTACAGCTTTAATGTATTGGATTGTTGGGCAAGGAAAAAGTTTGGAAAACGGCAGAAAAATTGTAGCTCCTACAACCAAGCACACACAGTGGAATCAGTTCTTAGAATCACTTGTTCATAATTTGGAGCATCCTTTGGCTATTTTGCTGGGGCAAATCATCACCATTATCATTGTCGCTCGATTTTTTGGTTGGATTTTTAGAAAAATTGGACAGCCTTCCGTCATTGGAGAAATTATTGCGGGTATTTTCCTTGGACCCTCTTTAGTAGGGATGTATTTTCCCGGTTTTTCAGCGGCTTTATTTCCAACAGAGTCCTTGGGTAATTTGCAATTTTTAAGTCAAATAGGTTTGATTCTTTTCATGTTTGTTATTGGAATGGAATTAGATCTGAAAGTATTGAAAAACAAAGCCAACGAAGCTGTTGTAATTAGTCATGCCAGTATTGTATTTCCGTTTACTCTAGGGATTATTTTAGCTTATTACGTATACTATAAATTCGCTCCGGAAGGAGTCGAGTTTTTGTCTTTTAGTTTGTTTATGGGGATTGCTATGAGTATTACAGCATTTCCGGTTTTGGCAAGAATTGTGCAGGAGCGTGGTATTCATAAAACCAGATTAGGAACTATTGTGATTACATGCGCCGCCGCCGATGATATTACCGCTTGGTGTTTATTAGCTGCAGTTATCGCCATTGTAAAAGCAGGATCTTTTGTAAGTTCACTTTACATCATAGGATTAGCCATCGTTTACGTTATTGGTATGTTGTATCTGGTAAAGCCCTTTTTAAAACGTATTGGTGATTTGTATTCTACAAGTGATAATTTAAGTAAACCGGTTGTAGCTATATTTTTTCTGACTCTTATTTTATCTTCTTATGCTACCGAAGTTATAGGGATTCATGCATTGTTTGGCGCTTTTATGGCAGGAGCGATTATGCCAGATATTACTAAATTCAGACATATTTTTATCGAAAAAGTAGAAGATGTATCGGTTATTTTACTACTTCCTCTCTTTTTTGTTTTTACGGGTTTACGAACACAAATAGGGCTGATTAATGATCCTTATTTATGGAAAGTTACCGGTTTTATTATTCTGGTTGCCGTAGTTGGGAAATTTGTAGGTAGTGCAGTAGCTGCTAAGTTTGTGGGGCAAAGCTGGAAAGACAGTTTAACCATTGGAGCCTTAATGAATACAAGGGGTTTAATGGAACTTGTCGTACTTAATATTGGTTACGATTTAGGGGTTTTAACTTCCGAAGTGTTTACCATGATGGTTATCATGGCTTTAGTGACCACTTTTATGACAGGACCTGCTCTTGACTTAATTAATTATGTGTTTAAATCGAAAGATATCATTGTTCCGGAAAGTGTTATTGAATCAAACAAATACAAAATCCTGATTTCATTTGGGAACTACGAAAAAGGGAAGTCGCTACTGCGTTTGGCTAACAGTTTGGTCAAAAAGCAGAAAGACGTTTCCAGTATTACTGCCATGCACTTATCCGTAAGTGATGAAATGCACGGATTTAATTTAGAAGAATACGAAATAGAAACGTTTGTACCCATTCTTGAAGAATCTAAATCACTGAATCAAGAAATCACGACAATTTTTAAAGCGACGACTGATATAGAAAGTGATATTGCTGAGGTTGCAAACCAAGGTGAATACGATTTACTTTTAGTTGGATTGGGGAAATCTATTTTTGAAGGAACATTGCTTGGAAAGGTGTTGGGCTTTACTACCCGAATTATTAATCCAGACCGATTGTTGGATAAAATTACTGGTAAAGAAGGCTTGTTCGCTAATTCTATTTTTGATGATAGAACCCGTCAGATTATTGCTAAAAACAAAACTCCGCTGGGTATTTTAGTGGACAATGACTTGCATTACACCGATAAAATTTTTGTGCCATTCTTTGGAACAGAAGATGCTTTTTTAGTTGATTATGTTCAGAAATTCGTGTTTAATAACAATTCAAAAATTAAAATTATTGATGTCAATCATCAAATTGAAAATAACTTTTTGATTAAAAATGCCATAAGCAATTTAGAAAAATCGTATCCTGATAATATTACATTGGTTAGAGACTATGAAATTTTGAAACCGTTTTTAATCAAACAAGATTTAATGCTAATTAGTTTGGAAAGCTGGAAAAAATTAGTCGATTCACAAAGTGTTTGGTTGAGCAATTTGCCTTCGGTATTAATTATCAAGCCATAAAATGTATATTTCGGAGAGCATATTATCTTTTTATTACTAACGATTGTATTGGTACTTGTCATCATTGTTTCGTATTTGGGTTACCAACTAATTCAATCTAAAAAAGCCTTAAAAAAAGAGCGAAGCAGTATCGGTGCAGCCACATTGGAACAATGCTTAAAAATTACTTTCAGAAATCCCTGAACTCGATTTTGATTTACTGATTTCGGCTAAAATTAAACTTTTGGTTTTCTATTGCTTTTTCACAATTTCGGTTTTCTCAAAATACAGAAATTCCAAAACCAGAGAAAAAGATTGACATGGGTTTTGAAGGAATGATTGGGGTTTCTTTTAATTAAGAAACTGGAGGACCAAGTGTTAAATTCAAATTCAATAAAAATTACAAAATAGGAGTAGGGGCTTTCCCATCATTGATTATTGTAGATAAAAAAGTGTATCCAAAGTTGGGCGTTTCTCCAATTTTAGAATATAAACACTGGATGTTTATTGCGCCGTATTATGGTTACGACGCCAAAAATAAATTGATTTGGACGTTTGGTTTAGGGTACAGGTTTTTTTAATTCAACCCTAAATCTATTTGAATGCTAAGTTTTATAGCAATATTGTCTTCAAAATTGGGTAAATGACTTGGCCCGTGTCGGTAAAAAGCGGTAAATCCTAATCCGTAAAATATTTGATTTAATTCAAAACCAGATTCCATAAAACCTTTGTCTAGCGTTTTAAATACAATTATTTTATGTTTTTCTTTATCGTCTAAAGAACCAACTCCATATCTGGAAACTAATGAGAAGACGGGCTTTATTTTACGACTAATTACCCATTTTGGAAATTGATGTTCCAATTGAAAAAAGGCATATTTATTTGAAAAGAATTCGTTAAAATACATTGTTTCAAAGCTATCCTTTGCTGCAAAAGTAATTCGCTGAATAATTTTAGATTTGGTTAAATTGTTTGGAGAATGATTGTAAAGATGTGTTAGAGGGGTATCGCCAAAAGCATAGCCACCTTCCAAAAGAAACAATAGTTTATGATTGGAGTTGAATTTCTTTTGGTAATCAAATCGGAAATCTACTTTCCCAAAATCAAAATTATTTTCCCATAAACCGGGTATTGTTTTAGAAAATTGGAACGTAAATTTTGGGTATTTTTTTTCTACTTCAATTTTCCCACTAGGAGTTTGCATGTATCTACTAAAAGGATTCCACTGTACTGAAGCGGTAAAAATCGTCGCTTTGTAATCAGCAAAAAGTTGGCCGTTGTTTAAAAATAGATAATGAAATTTTGGATCAATAAAACTTTGTGTAACTTGAAAGAGCCCCTCTGTTTTAGGGATTGCTTTAGTTTCAACAAAGCCACGCCAAGTTTCATGATTGTAAAAAGTACTAATATTAAAAGGTCTTGGGTCGTAGATTTTAAAAGTACGTTTATCAATTTCTAACGATGTGCCTGCAATTTCGCTCAAATCGTCTTTGTATGAAAAGCCCAGCCAGGTTTCGGTTCGTTTGTTGAGTTTGACAGCATTCGATAAATACCCTTTAAATAGTCCGTCTTTTGTACCGTAAACATAATAGCCTTCTACTTTGTAGCTTTTGGAGAGTTTTTCGTTAGTAATGCCTCCAATGCCTAATCTGAACCCTTCATAATTGTTGTAGCGAAATAAATAGCGTAAATCAAAATCGAAAAAACCAATAGGATAGTAGCCTTTAATTACTTTTCGGCCTATACGAATTTTGTTCTCTATTTTTCTTTTTTGAACCAAACTGTCTAATGATATGTAAGTGGGGTTACTCCTTACATCGGTAGAATCGTTAAAATAAGTGTACCAAAGGTTTTCTTTTTTGGCAATCGCATTCTCATTGATTTCTATGGCAATGTCTTTGTGCTTTATTTTTGAAATTTGATTGAATCTTGGTTCAAAATAATTGGTTACCGACTTTATTTCAATAAAATCAGAGGCGTATTTTTTGTTTTCAGGATTCAACTCAGGATCGGTTCCTTCAAAAGTAATGGTCTCACCAAGTATTTTAATAGGAGCTTTGCTGTTCCCTTTTTTGATGTTTAAATGGGTTTTAATAGGAAACCAATTTTGTATTTCGGAATTAAATCCAAGTTCGTGAACAGATTGAATTTTTAATATTCCGTCAACTTTCAACTCCATTTTTGCAATGCTGTATTTTTCGGAATCGATATATAAAACCCCTTGTAGTTTGTCGGTTTTAGTTGTGTTTTTTGGTTGAAATTGTATTTTAAAAACTTTTCTGTTTTCCAATACAATTGTTTCCAGATAAGTGAAATCGTATTTGACGATTCCTTTGGCTGAAATGGGACTGTAATAGTCTTTTTCGACCAAAGAAAACTTATTGTCATAAACTGAAAAAGGCTGTAATTGCAGTGAAAAATATTCGAAAATAGGTTCTTTAAAACCTGCCATTCTAGTGGCAAGGATGTTTTCTTTTATGTTTTTATTTGAGGCTTTGAATTTGGATATCTTTTCGGTTTGATACAAATGCTGCTTTGTGATTATTTTCTTAAAAACATAATCAGAAGAATCTATTTTTTTTAAAATTTTCTTACCTCTTTTGGTGGTAAAAATAGAGTCAATATTTCCTTCAATCAAATCTGGATTTGCGGTAATAATGAGTTTGCTATAAGTAGTTAATTCGTAATTAGTTGTATTGTTTTTGTTTTTGTTCAGAATAGCTTTTTTTATAATACTATCTGTAGGAATTATTCTTTCCTGCGCAAGTGCTCTGAAGCCCGCAAATAGCGAAATAAAAAGAAATAAAAAAGGAGATAGTTTTTTTAAAACCATTGGATTACAATCAGTTTTGTAGAATTTAAGCAAAGATAGCTTTATTAAACAAAAAATCCATACAAAACAATGTAGTAATCAGTATGCCTTTGCGGTTTGTGAAAAAGTTAGTTTAAAGTGAAAGAGGATTTTAGGATTAATTTGGTTTTGTCAAAAACATTAACAAAATAATAGCCTTCTTCTAGCTCACTTACGGGAATTTCACCTTCAGCCTTTATAGTTTTACTCTTATATTTTACTTTTACAGCAGTACTGTATGTTAGTGTCTGGCTACCAAACTTTTCAACTTTTTTACTACCTAACACATTGTTTTTATTGTCGATAATTTGAATGTAAAATTCTTTATTGGTAGATTTCACTAAATCACTTTCGGCAATCATAAAACTAATTTTTAGTAAATCAACTTTATTAGCATTGTCTGTTTCGACTTGCTTTCCCGAGCTTTTTGTTTTTAAAGGAGTGGCTTGTAAATCATAAAAATACAGTTTTGAAGCTTCTGTAATTTTTTTGACTAATTTTTTATTTGAAACGGTTAAGGTGTCGTTTTTCGTTTTTTCTTTCTTTAAAACGACATTTGTGTTTTTTAACACAGCATTTGTGCTGTCTATTGTCTTTTTATAAGCATTAATTTCACTCAATAATAATTTCACTCTGTCATCTACGTCATCAGCGCTTTTTTGATAAACCACTAGTGATTTTTCACTGATGTTTTTTTTCTTTAAATCTAATATGAGCTTTTTTATCTTCACTTGTTCTGAAGATAATTTATTTGATAATGATTTGTTTGAAGTTAAAACTTGGCTTAAGAATAATTGAGATTTTTCTAAGTCATTTAAAAGATTTGATTTTTGTTCTCTTAACGAAATAATCATGTCTTTCGATCTAGAAGACATTTTATAAATATAAAAGAAACTGCCAAGCATTGTAAATGAAAGTAGAATGATGACGATTTTGAAACTATTGTTGCTTTGTTTTTGTTTAATTTTTTTTGACATGATTTTTTGCTATTTGTCTAGCAGTTTTTTTTTTCTCAAATATTAATTGAAATTAGATTGTTTTAACTTCTTTCGATAAGGCTTCAAATCTAATGTTTTTATCTAATTGATAATATAAAAGTATCCCTATAAATCCTACGGATGCCATTAATGCCCAATTTGAAAAATAATTAAAACTTTCAATGATACTAAAACCAATCTTTGGACTTAATATTTGTGCGGCACTAAAACTCATAGCGTAGAAAGCCATGTATTTGCCCTCTTGGCCACTAACGGCTCTGGTAAAAGCAAATGTGTTAGAGAACGAAAATAATAATATTTGACCTAAGGTAATTAAAAATATACTAAGGATTAATACAAATATTGATTTTGAAAAAAGCAAGCAAATAAATCCTAAAGTCATAAATACGGAACCTTGCAAAATGATTTTTGTTGCTTCAAAATTTCTTTTTTCCAGAAATCCAATCAATGGCATTTCAAAAAGAAATATCAGTAGCCCATTTAAAGCTAAAAGCAATCCAATAGTTAATTCGCTAAGTTTTAACTTGTCGGAATTGTACATTGGAATTGTTGTAAATAATTGAAAAAACAAAAATGCCGTTGAAAAACTAGCAAATAAGAAAATGATAAAATTTTTATCTTGTACTAGACTTCTAGCAACTAAGTTGGTTGCTTTTTGCTTTCTTCTAAGTTTTCTTCTGGCTTTATTAAATTTACTTTCATCAATTAACAGCATGAAAATTGAAATAGCAAATACACAGGTTAGTCCATCTATCCAAAACAACATGTCATAATTGTTTTTTTGGATGATTAAACCAGCTATGACTGGACCTGAAACAATACCTAGGTTTACAGCTAATCGAACTAAAGTTAATGCTCTGGTTCTGTTTTTTTTGTTGGCAAAATTAGATACAGCTACATACATAGCAGGCTTATACATATCAGCAATTACAGTTACTAAAAATAAGCCAATGCATATTTCAACAAAATCATACAAAAACATTAAAAAGATAATACCAAAACCAGTTAGAAAAAGACTCGACAACATAACGGTATAAAATCCAATGCGATCTGTAAGTTTTCCGCCAATCCAAGAACCAACCAAAGCGCCAACGCCAATACAAGCTAGCATCCAACCTATTTCAGTAAGGCTAAAAAATAAACTTTCGTGTAAGTATTTCGTCAAAAATAACATCACCATCGCACCAGCACGATTGATGTATGTTATTAATGTTAAAACCCATATTTCTTTTGAAAACCCTCTAAAGTTATCAAAGTAGGCGTTGAAATAACTTTTCATTTCATTTAATTTTTTAGATCAATAAGGCAATTGGGTTATGTCTTATCAACAAGTTTAGTTTTCAATCAAATAAAATTTTTAGTAAATCTTTTTCACTTTTTTAGACCTATCAGCAACATAAGATACGAGCCATGCAATTTGGCCTTCCTTAGCAAAGTACAGTTTTTTGTTATTAATATCAGGGATTGCTTCTAGGCAAACCAAAAGTATGTTACTGGCAGAAATTAAGTATTTTTGAGAGTATGTTTTCAAGACACGTTCAGCATCTTTGTCCGTTTTAGCTAAATCTTCAAATTTTTTAAAGTTGTTTTTTAAGACCGCATCGTAGTAAAGTACATCTTCTAATTTGAATTCGTTGAAGGTTTCTTTCGCTGCTCCATTATAAAGTGTGTAAAAGGCCCAAACAGCACCGCCAGACATGAAGACTTTTTCTTTTTCTAAAGCAACAGGACTTGAGCCATACATGGCTCTAATTTGTTCTCTAAGAGTAGGCAAAAAGCCAAATATTTTCTCATTATATTCTGCAATATCGTCTTTCTTTGTTTTTTTAATTACGGCCTCCGTCAATGTTATGGTCCCATAATTAACGCTCAAAGGGAAAAAGACAAAAGTATCGTTGTTTCTTACATCAATATATCCTCCTTTTGTGTTCCCACCTCCAATGTCTAATACCATAGAGTCTTTGTAGTCAACAGGAGGTACACAGCCTCTTAAAAGCATTCTGCCTTCGGTTTGTGCGTCGATAAAATCTACGTCTTTATTTGTTGATAATTTGATCTTATCAATTAAATCTTTTGTGTTTTTTGCCATAGCAACTCCAGATGATCCTACTATGAAAATATTTTCATCAGGAACACCTAGTTCGTTTTTTATTTTAATGTAATTAGAGTAGACAACGGTTGAAGCCTTTTCAATATCTTCTTGAGCTAAATTACCGTCAATGGCTATTCCTTTAGCTATTCCAACATTTTCAGACCAGTAAGATTTGACATTAAAGCTTCCTTTTTTAATGTTGGTAACTTCTAAAACAGACATTTTTATCCCTTTACTACCTATTTCAATTCCAGCAAACATGCCTGAATCCTGAGCGAATAAGTTGTTTTGAAAAAATAAAAATAAGATGACAATGGTGAATAGTATTTTTTTAATTTTCATAGACATAACTTTAAGTTAATAATAGATTCGAATTCTAAGGGACCCAAATATATTAAAAATTGTTAAATAGATGTTTTAAATATGAAAAAATCCGTCAAGTTTAAACAACTTGACGGATTTTTAATGCTTTTTTAACTAAAGGTGATTATACTTTCATAATTTCAGCTTCTTTAACTACTAGATGCTCTTCTATTTTTTTGATAAAAGCGTCTGTTAGTTTTTGAACACTTTCTTCAGCAGTTTTGCAAATATCTTCTGATGTGCCTTCTTTTTCTAATTTTTTGATTTCAGTATTAGCATCTTTACGAGAATTACGGATACCAATTTTAGCATCTTCCGCTTCTGTTTTAGCTTGTTTTACTAAATCTCTACGACGTTCTTCTGTTAAAGGTGGAACACTAATAATAATATTATCACCGTTATTCATTGGGTTAAAACCAATGTTGGCTACCATAATCGCTTTTTCAATAGGTTGCAACATGCTTTTCTCATATGGTTGAATGGTAATGGTTCTTGCATCAGGAACATTAACATTAGCTATTTGAGATAATGGTGTTTGTGCTCCGTAATAATCTACAAAAACACTACCAAGCATTTGTGGTGAAGCTTTTCCAGCTCTGATGTTTAAAAATTCTTTTTCTAAATGGGCAATAGAACCTTCCATAGATTCTTTTGTGCTATCCAATATAAAATTAATTTCTTCAGTCATTTTTTTAAATTGTTAGATTTTCCGATTCGTATACTTATCGAAGAATCAAATTATATATTAACTACGGTTCCTACGTTATCTCCTTTGCAAATTTTAAGTAAATTTCCTTCTTTGTTCATATCAAAAACAATGATAGGTAATTTGTTCTCCTGACTTAAAGTAAATGCTGTGGTATCCATTACATTTAACCCTTTTTTCAGTACATCTTCAAATGAAATGTAATCAAATTTTTCGGCATCTTTGTTTTTTTCCGGATCTTCAGTATAAATTCCATCTACACGAGTTCCTTTCAAAATCACGTCAGCATTGACTTCAACACCTCTTAAAACGGCTGCGGTATCGGTTGTGAAATATGGATTTCCGGTTCCGGCACCAAAGATTACAATTCTGTTTTTTTCTAAATGGCGTACTGCTCTTCTTTTGATGTATGGTTCGGCAATAGCTTCAATTTTAAGTGCAGTTTGCAAACGAGTCAGCATTCCTTTGTTTTCTAAAGCGCCTTGCAAAGCCATTCCATTAATTACAGTGGCAAGCATTCCCATATAATCACCTTGTACTCGGTCCATTCCGTTACTAGCGCCAGCTACTCCTCTAAAAATGTTTCCGCCACCAATAACAATAGCGATTTCAACACCTAAATCGTGAATTTGCTTTATTTCATCCGCATATTCGTCTAAACGTTTTGGATCGATACCGTATTGACGATCGCCCATTAGCGCTTCACCACTTAATTTTAGAAGAATTCTTTTGTATTTTAATTTCATTCTCGATTTTATTTTTTCCTTGGAATCATGCTTTCGCAAGCTCAAGTCATCAGGAGTTTAGTTGTTTTTTGCACTGCAAATATAAATATATTCTCTGATTATTGAAAAATGCTTTTTTTAATTTTCTAAAACTTCAATTTGGTGAAATTCCACGTTAGGGTATTAAAGAGAATTAGCTCATTTTTTAGTGTTGGTAAATCTAGAATAAGCTTTAAAGTTTCGTGTGCCATCATCGTTCCAATAATGCCCGGAAGCGTTCCCATAACACCGTTTAGACTGCAATTTGGAACGTCTTTTGGGCTGGGTGGTTCTGGAAATAAATCACGTAAATTTTTTGAACCGATGTGATTAAAAACAGCTATTTGCCCTTCAAATTTTAAAATACTTCCATAAATCAAAGGCTTTTCTAATTTAACGGAAGTGTCATTGACTAAATAACGGGTTTCAAAATTGTCACTTCCATCAACAATGACATCAAAATCTGAAATAATCAATTTAGCATTTGCAGATGTTAGTTTTTCTTCGAAAGTGATACAATTTACCAACGGATTTAATGTTTTCAGAATCGATTCGGCAGTAGTAACTTTGGCTTGACCAATTTGATTTTCGGTGTAAAGAATTTGTCGATGCAGATTATGGATTTCTATTACATCAAAATCGATAATGCCAATAGTTCCAACTCCGGCAGTTGTTAAGTATTGCAGAATAGGGCAGCCCAATCCTCCAGCGCCAATGATCAAAACTTTGGCATTTTTTAATTTTCCTTGTCCGATTTCGCCAATTTCAGGTAACATCATCTGGCGATTGTAGCGTAAAAATTCAGGTATTGTTATCATGGTTGAAGGCTGAAAGTTTTGTCCCAATCTTTCCAAATGGGTTCGTATCCTTTTTTTGAAATAATATTCGCGATCTCTAAAGCAGAACGTTCATCACTGGTTTCAAATTGTTCTAATGATTGTGCATCTACGACATAGCCACCAGGATTTGTTTTAGAACCGGCACTCATACTTGTCACTCCGATGGGAATAATGTTGTTTCTAAATTTTTCGCTTTCACGGGTTGAAATTGAAATTTCTAAATCTTCGTTCCAAAGACGATAAGCGCAAATTAATTGAAGCAAATCTTTATCGTCCATGATAAAGTTGGGCTCGATAATGCCTTCTGCAGGGCGCAAACGAGGAAAGGAAACCGAGTATTTACTTTGCCAATACGTTTTTTGCAGGTAGTCTAAATGCAAAGCATTAAAAAAACTATCAGTACGCCAATCTTCTAAACCTAACAATACGCCGAGTCCAATTTTATGAATTCCGGCTGTTCCAACTCTGTCGGGTGTTTCTAATCGAAAATCGAAATTGGATTTTTTTCCTTTGGGATGGTATTCTTTATACACTTCCCGATGATAGGTTTCCTGATATACTAAAACCGAGTAGACACCTGCTTCATGCAATTGTTGGTATTCTTCGGTGGAAAGCGGTTGGACTTCGACCGAAATATTCGCAAAATCGTTTTTTATTTGTGCAATGGCTTTTAGAAAATAATGGATGTTTACCGTGTAATTTGCTTCGCCAGTAACTAATAAAACATGATCGAAACCTAATTTTTTTAAAGCCTCAACTTCTAAAGTAATTTCACTTTCGGTAAGTGTTTTTCGTTTGATTTTGTTATCCAAACTAAATCCGCAGTAGGTACAAATGTTTTGGCATTCATTACTCAAATACATGGGAGCATACATTTGGATGGTTTTTCCGAAGCGTTTCTTGGTCAAAGCATGACTCATTTGAGCCATTTGTTCCAAATAGGGTTGTGCCGACGGTGAAATTAAAGCCAAAAAATCGTCGAGATTTCTTTTGGTCTTAGCCAAAGCCAATTCAACTTCAGTTGGAGTTGTTTGGTATATTTTGGTTTGAATGGTATCCCAATTGTAGTTTTCAAAAACCGATTTAAAAGTGTTCATTTATTTTGAAATGAAAATGTTATTCGTATAAAAAAGCAGTTAATGGACTTGAAGCCATTGCTTTATTTACGGTTTGTGCTAATTGCGCTTCGTATGCTTTTCTTCCAGCAATGACTGCTTCAGCGAAAGCTTCGGCCATTAATTTAGGATTTCCTGCGACAGCAATGGCGGTGTTTACTAAAACGGCATCGGCTCCCATTTCCATGGCTTTTGCGGCATGCGATGGGGCACCAATTCCTGCGTCAATAATCACAGGCACTTTGCTTTGTTCAATGATGATCTCTAAAAAGTCGATGGTTTTTAAACCTTTGTTACTTCCAATAGGGGAGCCTAATGGCATAACTGCCGCAGTTCCTACTTCTTCCAGATGTTTGCATAAAACTGGATCAGCATGAATGTAGGGTAAAACAATGAAGCCGAGTTTTGCTAATTCTTCGGTTGCTTTTAAGGTTTCAATAGCATCAGGCATCAAGTATTTTGGATCTGGATGAATTTCAAGCTTGAGCCAATTGGTTTCTAAAGCTTCTCTTGCTAATTGTGCCGCAAAAACAGCCTCTTTTGCATTACGTGCTCCGGAAGTATTGGGTAGTAAATTAATATGTGGATGTTGAAGGTGTGTTAAAATCGCATCAGTTTCGGTTTCAAAATCAATACGCTTTAAGGCTACAGTAACCAACTCACTTCCTGAAGCCAAAATGGCGTCTTCCATTTGTTGGTTAGAACCAAATTTCCCTGTTCCTAAAAACAATCGGGAGTTGAAAATTTTATCAGCTATTTTAAATGTTGACATGTAGTTTTTTGTTGAGTTGTGTAATTAATTTATTTTGTTCTTCATGCGAAGTAATTAAGCCTGAAACAGCAATGCCATGAACACCACAAACCATAAGTTTTTTAACATCATTGAGCTGAATGCCTCCAATAGCATAAATGGGAGTGGTAATGTTTTGTTGTTTTGTTTTTTGAAGAATGTTTTGGTAACCTTCCAATCCTAAAACGGGACTTAAATTTTCTTTTGTACTGGTAAATCGGAGTGGACCTAATCCTATATAATCACATTTTTCATTGACACGTTGAAGAACCTCTTCAAAAGTATTTGCTGTACCACCTATTATTTTTGATACTCCTAAAATCAGTCTAGCGTCAGTTACCCTCATGTCATGTAAGCCTAAATGAACTCCGTCGGCATCAATTTGTTTTGCTAAATGAACGTTATCATTCACAATAAAAGTGGCAGTATACGCGTCGCAAAGTAATTTTACCGAATCGGCAATGTCAAATAAATCTTCTGAGGTAGCATTTTTATAACGCAGCTGAATCCAATCGCATCCATTGTCTAACGCTTGATGAATATTGTAGAGCTGTTCTTTGATACTGTTTCCTTGAGAAATGTACTGTAATTTGTTAAGCATGATGGTGACCTAGTTTGGTTTGACTTGATTGTAAGTAGTTTTCAATGTATGTTTTAGATAGGTTACAGGCAGTATAAATGCTTTCGCCAAGTGCTATTTGAGCTGCTATAGCCGAAGAAAGGACACAGCCTGAACCATGTTTTTCTGAAGCTGTATTGTTTTTGGGATAAAAAGGGTGAATTTTATTTTCAGAATAGAGATAATCAACACCAATATTTTGTGGGTTATGTCCTCCTTTTAATAAAACAGGGCAATGTTTTGAAAGATAAGCAGCAGCAATTTCAGGTTTGGTTTCACAAGGATGTAATAGTAATACTTCTTTAAAATTAGGCGTAATTAGATTTATGTTTTTCAGAATTTCAATCAAACTATTTTGATTGTCTATCGTTAGGAAATTAAATTCTGTGGTCGATTTTAAAACGGTATCCCAAACAATTTTTGTTTTTGGCGAAATCTTTTTTATAGTAAAAACGATAGACTTTAAATATTCCAATGAAGGAATAATCCCGATTTTGACCACTTTAACATCGTAATTTCCTAAAACCACTTCAATAGAACGCAACAAAAAATCCAAAATTGTCCATTGTATTTCAAGGAATTTATTCTCAGTTTGGATGGTGTTACCTGTGTTAATGGCTAAACCATAAACACGATGTTGCTCAAATGTTTTGACATCTGCCAAGACTCCAGCGCCCCCAGAAGGGTCGAAGCCAGCTATAGTGAGTGCGAAAGGACGATTTGTTGACATTTTTTAAAATTTCCTAAAGGGTTAGTACTACTCCAAATGGTGCCTAGAAGCGCTACATCATCAAAACCATTTTCAAGGGTTTGCTTTATGTTTTCTGCTGAAAGACCTCCTAAGGCAATTAGTTTTGTTGAAAAATTTGTTCTTCTTTTTATGGATTCAAAAGCGTCTGTTTTTGGCGAATAATTTTCTTTTGAAATGCTTGAAAAAATTGGACTCAAGAAAGCATAATCAAACATACTATTCAAAACATTAAAATCTTCAATCGAATGTGATGATGTTGACAGCGTTTTTGCAGAAAAATCATAAAAATTTGTTCTGTTTTTTTCTGAAAAGTGAAGCTTATCGATCCCGAATGATGAGGCCAAGTCATGGTATTGATGTAACACTAACTGGTTTCTAAATTCCAACCCAATTTCAGATACAAACGCCTTCATTTCTATTTCCGAAAAATGAGGTTTCCGAACATGAAACAAACTCAATCCTTCCTCAAAAAGAGAATGAATGATTTTGATTTCATTTTTAATAGTAATTGGATTGGAGATAACAATCATTTGTGTTTTTTATGAATAAATTTCTTTCCCTGACTCGATAAATTCTTCTGATTTGGCTTTCATCCCTTTTTCTGCTTCGGCTACATCGCGAATTTCTTGTGAGATTTTCATGGAGCAGAATTTTGGTCCACACATCGAACAGAAATGAGCTACTTTGGCACCATCTGCTGGTAAAGTTTCATCGTGAAATTCTCTGGCCGTATCGGGATCAAGTGACAAATTGAATTGGTCTTCCCAACGGAATTCAAAACGCGCTTTACTTAGTGCATTATCACGATATTGTGCTCCCGGATGTCCTTTGGCTAAATCGGCAGCATGCGCAGCAATTTTATAGGTAATGACGCCGTCTTTCACATCTTTTTTGTTGGGTAGTCCTAAATGTTCTTTTGGAGTTACGTAGCATAACATGGCACATCCATACCAACCAATCATGGCAGCTCCAATCGCTGAGGTGATGTGGTCGTAACCCGGAGCAATGTCAGTGGTCAATGGGCCTAAAGTATAAAAAGGAGCTTCGTCACAATGTTCCAATTGCTTCTCCATGTTTTCTTTAATCATGTGCATTGGGACGTGGCCAGGACCTTCAATAAATACTTGAACATCATGTTTCCAAGCAATTTTTGTCAGTTCGCCTAACGTTTCCAATTCGGCAAATTGTGCTGCATCATTGGCATCAGCTATCGAGCCGGGACGTAATCCATCTCCCAAAGAAAAAGCCACATCATATTGTTTCATGATTTCACAAATTTCCTCAAAATGCGTGTAAAGGAAGTTTTCTTTGTGATGAAACAAGCACCATTTGGCCATAATGGAACCACCTCTCGACACAATTCCAGTGACACGCTCAGCAGTTAAGTGAATGTAACGCAAAAGTACCCCAGCGTGTATAGTGAAATAAGAAACGCCTTGTTCCGCCTGTTCGATTAAAGTATCACGGTATATCTCCCAAGTTAAGTCTTCGGCGATTCCTTTTACTTTTTCTAGAGCCTGATAAATGGGCACGGTTCCAATAGGCACAGGTGAATTTCGAATAATCCATTCTCTGGTTTCGTGTATGTTTTTTCCGGTGGACAAATCCATGATGGTGTCGGCGCCCCAACGACAAGCCCAAACCGCTTTTTCTACTTCTTCTTCAATGCTGGAAGTCACGGCGCTGTTCCCAATATTGGCATTGATTTTCACCAAGAAATTACGACCTACAATCATCGGTTCGCTTTCCGGATGGTTGATGTTGTTTGGAATGATGGCGCGACCGCAAGCCACTTCACTACGAACGAATTCGGGTGTGATTTTGCTTTTCGGTGTGTTGGCACCAAAGCTGTTTCCGGCATGTTGGCATTGCATCGCTTTGGTTTGGCTATTCAATTGCTCGATGCGTTGGTTTTCACGAATGGCAATGTATTCCATTTCCGGAGTGATGATGCCTTGTTTGGCGTAATACAATTGCGTAACGTTCGCCCCTTTTTTGGCACGCATCGGTTGGTGCAAATATTCGAAACGTAAGTGGTTTAGTTTGTCGTCATTTAGACGTTCTTTACCATAATTCGAAGAGATTTCGGTTAGTTCTTCTACATCGTTACGGTCTAAGATCCATTGTTCGCGAATTCTAGGCAATCCTTTTCTAACATCGATTTCGATAGTTGTATCGGTGTATGGACCCGAAGTATCATAAACGGTTACGGATGGATTTTTTTCAATGTTTCCGTTGGATAATTTGGTGTCATGCAATGAAATTTCACGCATGGCTACTTTTATAGGGTGGATTTCACCTTCGATGTATATTTTTTTCGAATTTGGAAATGGGGTAGTGGATAGTTTGTTTTCTGTATTTTCCATTTGGATAGTTAATTGTTGATTTGTTTTGAAGTATTGGTTTTTATCCACCTTGAGTGGCAGAAATTATGAGAATATCGTCTGTTGGATTGAGATGATGTGAGTCCCAATTTGATTTTGGGATCACGGTATTATTAATAGCCACAGCAATGCCATTTTGCTTGTGGGGTATTTCTAAATCGAGTAGCGCTTGAACAGTAAGGCTGTCAAGTGCAAAGTGCTTGGTTTGATTGTTGATTTTGAGTTCCATTCCTTTTAGAATTAGTATAAATACTTTAGGAATAGCTACAAGAAGTACCTGAGTACAATGAAGTCATCTTACTTTTCCCTACGCTAGTATGAACTAGATCAGGTTCAGAGGGTAAAATCTCAGCTTACATATTGTAAACACCCCTAAAGTGAGACAAATGTAAGTAATGTTTTATGGACTAATGATGAAAAAGTGATTAAATGTTTGTTAAAATTATAGTGTTGCTGTTTCTTCTTCCAAGTATTTTTTAATTAAAAAATGGCCCAAATAGATTACTGGAGTTAATAAAATAGCAATACAAAGTTTGAAGGTGTAACCCGTTAATGCTGAAGAAATAAAAGTATCAAAGTTGATTTTACCAGGTAACCAAAATGCAATTCCTAAAACGATAAATGTATCAAATAATTGAGAGATGACGGTTGATCCTGTGGTGCGTAACCATATTTTTTTATTTCCAGTTTTGTTTTTGAAAAACCAAAAAACAGTAATATCTATTAATTGTGAAATTAAGAAAGCAATCACACTTCCTACTATAATCCACATGCTTTGACCAAAAACGGCTTGAAACTGATTGTCGTTAACAGGACTAATGCCTTTTGCAGCTGGGACTAAAATGGCTAAAAACAGAACTATAAAAGCGTAAGTGATTAATCCAGCAGTGATTAATGAAAGTTTTTTTACCCCTTTTTCGCCAAAATATTCATTAATTAAATCGGTTGTGAGGAAAACGATAGGCCATGGCAAAATCCCTATACTCATGACAAAAGGGCCAATTTGGATTAGTTTCCCACCTATTAGTTCTGCAACAATTGCGTTAGTGATAAAAATACCTGCGAGAATAATAAAAACGATGTCTTTTTTGGATTTAAACATGAAGAGAATTTATTTGTCGAATTTAGGTAAAGTGCGAATGTACAGCACTTCTATTTTTTTGCGAGCCCATTCTGTTTTTCGGAGAAAATTTACTGTCGATTTAATGCTTGGATTTTCCTGAAAACATTTCATGTTAAATCGTTCGTTCAAATCGTCGAAACCATAATGATTTACAAGTTGCTCGACAATTTTTTGAAGTGTAATTCCGTGAAGTGGATCGTTGCTTTGCATTGTGTAAATGTAATTGTTTTTTTGATAAATGTCTCCTCTATTTGATGAGGATTGATGAGGTGAAATGGGCTAATTCTTTCTTCTTACTTGGTATGGATACATTTCGTAAGCCACATTGTCTTCATTAATTTTATACCCTTTCTTCATCTGTTTGTCCAAAAGAGTATATAGACAAGAGTAGTAAACAAAGAGTAAATAGTCCTTTCATTTTTTATAATTTCAAAATCGTTTTTCCATGAATTAAAACCGAAGGATCAATCAGTAGGATACAAAAAACGCCAGCCACAATAATCGATTTTAAAATATTATGTAACAATAGGTATTCTTCATGTGTTTGTGATTTCCAAAGTTTTAGTAGGAAGAAAATCAAAACAATAAAACTGATGTAAAAATAAATATCCATATAACCCACATCGTATTTTTCGATTAAAACATAGACCGGAATTATAGTCGAAATGGTTAAAATTGTAATTATTTTTTTTGAAATGTTTTCTCCAAAACGAACCGGAATGGTTTGGTAGTCATTAGCTACGTCACCCTTAATGTTTTCCAAATCTTTGATCATTTCCCGAATTAAAATCAGTAGGAAAAGGAATGTTGCATGCGCAAAAATGACATGATAGAAGTTTTTGAAATACAATAAAATTCCAAAAAAAGGCAAAACAGCTAACAACGATGCGGTCAAATTTCCAATGATGGGATACTTTTTGAGCTTATGAGAATAAAACCAAATCAGAAAAATATACACTGCAAAAAATAAGGCGGCGCGAAATGAAATGATAAAAGCCAAAGCAGTGGCTAAAAAATTCAATCCGAAATAGACTTGCAGTTTGGTTTTTTGGCTCACCAAGCGGTCCAACATACTTTTGTTAGGCCGATTGATTAAGTCTTTCTCTGAATCGTAAAAATTATTAATGATATATCCAGATGCAATAGTAAGTGTGGAAACAAAGACTATGATGAACAAACGCCAATCCAATATGACATCTAATGCTCTTCTTTCGGGAGCCAATATAAAAATAGAGGATAAATATTGAGCTAAAACAATAATAGGAATATTATAACCGCGTACCACAGAAAACAAACTGAGAATTTTCATCAGCAATAATTTCGATCTTCTTGTGAGCATAATCCTGTATTTAATTGGTTTGAGGGTTTAAATGTTTAAAAGTGTTTTCACTCTACTAAATATTCCATTCTTGTAATGAAATATTAACGTAATTAATAAAAACAATATTACACTTGTCAATATCTCAATTAGCAAATCTCCTGCATACATTGTCCAAGTTGAAGGCAAATAATCTCTATGAAAAGCAGAAAGAAAAATATATGTTCTTTCAAATGAGAATATAAAAAAGTAAGTTAATCCTAAAACAATCCATTTTAAATTTCTAATTTTTTCAAACCAAAATAATTGAGTTGGAATAAATACAAATAAAAGTGGAAATATTATTGCTACCCATATGTTGTTTAGAATTGGGTTAAGGGATATATATTGGGTGTAACTAACTCCTGAATAGTAGGCTAAAATAAATTCTACACCATAACTAATAGACGTACAAATAAAAAAAATCAATCCAATATATGGTATAGTTTTAAAAGCAGTTTTAAGTATAAAATTCTTAAAAAGAAACAGAATTATATAAACTAAAGCAAATCCAAATAAATAAGACTTACAGTAATATGATAAATAATTTAAAGCTGAAAAGAAAGTATACATAACTGTAAATTATAAACCAAAAAATGAAAGTAAAAATTAAAACTGATATACTACTTCCAGTTTATAGTCTTTTAACGATTCTTTAGCTTTTGCTAGATCTTGAGTAAAGCCTAAAATATAGCCGCCGCCTCCAGAACCGCAAAGTTTTAAGTAGTAATCGTTAGTGTCGATTCCGTTTTGCCACACCTGATGGAATTGCTCTGGAATCATGGGTTTGAAGTTGTTTAAAACAACTTTTGAAAGTTTCTTTGTATTAGAAAATAACGATTTTAGATCGCCGTGCAAGAAGTTTTCCACACAAGCATCGGTGTGTTTAATGAATTGTGATTTTAACATTTTACGGAAACCTGCTTCTTTCAGATTTTCCATAAAAATATTCACCATTGGAGCCGTTTCGCCCACAATACCTGAATCTAACAAGAATACTGCACCTTTACCGTTAGTACTTTGCGTTGGAATTCCAGTTGCTTCAATATTGTCTTTCGAATTGATTAAAATAGGGATGCTCAAATAGCTATTTAATGGATCTAAACCAGAACTTTTTCCGTGAAAAAAAGATTCCATTTGAGAAAAAATAGATTTCAGCCTTAATAATTTTTCACGTGTTAGATTCTCTAAAACCGTGATTTTATCTTTGGCATATTTATCGTAAATAGCGGCTACTAAAGCCCCGCTGCTTCCTACTCCATAACCTTGTGGGATGCTAGAGTCGAAATACATTCCACTTTCTACGTCTGCTTTTAGAATTTCTATATTGAAAGTAACTAATTCCGGTTGCTCATTTTGTAAATTCTCTAAATAACTCACAAAACGCTTCAAGCTAGCATTCGATTTTACTGCTTCTTCATTTGGATTTTCATCTACTTTTAAAGCGCCGTTATAAAAATTATAAGGTATTGATAAGCCTTTAGAATCACGAATAATTCCGTACTCTCCGAAGAGTAATATTTTTGAGTAAAATAATGGTCCTTTCATAAATTTGTTGCCAAGTTATTCAGTAACGGTTAACATTGAAGTATAGTATAAAGGTAATGAAAAAGTTGAATCGCAAAATATTTATTTCAGCTTGATTGAACCGCTTCCAATTTCGTCGCAAATGTACTGACCATTTTGACAATAGCCAACTAATTCGTTCTTAATAAATTGCAAAACTTTTTCTTTGGTTGACGAAGGATACAAAACATGAACATTTGCTCCGGCATCGAGTGTAAAACAAACTGGAATTTGTGTTTCATTTCTGAATTTCCAGATTTTATTTATGATTTCCAATGTATTGGGTTTCATCAAAATAAAATACGGCATCGATGTCATCATCATAGCATGTAATGTCAAAGCTTCACTTTCTACGATTTTAATGAAATTTTCAATATCTCCAGTTTCTAGTATCGATTTTATTTTTGATAAATTTTCATGTGCTTGTTCAAATCGTTGTTCAGCAAATGGATGACCAAACATTAAATCGTGGCCGACTGTACTTGATACTTGTTTTTCGCCTTTATCAACTAGTAAAATAGTGTCTTGGTAGTTTTTGAAATTTTCGTGAATAGCAGAAAATTCAACACCAAACAAATTTGAACTTCCATAAATTTCAATGTGATTGCCCCAAGCGACAACACTTCCTTTAATACTTCTACAAGCACTTCCTGAACCCAAGCGAGCCAAGAATGATGCTTTTTGATAAAAATAGTCTTCAGAAATGGAGGGGTTTATTGCTTTTTCCAAACTCATAACATTCATTGCCAAAGCTGCCATTCCTGAAGCGGAAGAAGCAATACCAGAACTGTGTGGAAAAGTATTTTGTGTATCGATAGTAAAGTAAAAATCCTTTAAATAAGGACAATATTCAAAAATACGTTCGAAAAACTTCTGAATTTTAGGTTTAAAATCTTCTTTGGGTTTTCCTTCAAATAACAAATCGAACGAAAAGTTTCCATCATTTTCTTTTTTTGCGAAAGTTAATTTGGTAATCGTTTTGCAATGATTCAAGGTAAAACTAATGGATGGATTGGCTGGAATTTGATTTTCTTTTTTTCCCCAATATTTCACTAAAGCAATATTACTGGGTGCGCTCCATTCAAAACTACCATTTTCGACAGTTTTTGAATAATTTGAAGAGATAAAGTCCTTTTCGGAAATCATATTTTAAAAATTTTAACAAAGATACTTTTTTTGTGAATTCGTTGTTTTTTAAATTACTTTATTATTTATTTGTGAGAAATAAAGTCCCACTTTTGAAAAAAGCTAACCTCAATAAAGTCATTACCTCTGTCGCTATTTGCGTTCTTCTAGGCGTAGTTTCGGGCTTAATAACTAGTTATTCAGTGGGAGCGGGGTTTGAAACGATTCAGAAGCCTTTTTTTCATCCACCTGATTGGCTTTTAAAATTTGTCTGGGTTATTTTGTACGTATTAATGGGATATTCTTTTGCTATTATTTGGAGTAAGCCCAACAGAAGTAGACGTACAAGAGAAGTTATCCATAAAGCCATGATGTTGTTTGGAATTCAATTGGCTTTGAATATTTTATGGTCGTTTTTTTTCTTCAAATTGGCAAATCCTTTTTTAGCTTTAATTGAAATTTTGTTGCTTTGGTTATTGATTTTTGAAACCATCAAAGCGTTCAATAAAATTGACAATTATGCAGCCAAATTACTAATTCCATACTTAGTTTGGGTTAGTTTTACCGTGATATTAAACGGAAGTATTTGGTATTTGAATAGTTAATTTTCTAAAACCGAATGGGCTACGATAAATCCGCTAGTCCATGCGTTTTGAAAATTGAAACCACCTGTAATGGCGTCAATATTTACAATTTCTCCGGCAAAATAAAGATTGGGCAAAATTTTACTTTCCATAGTTTTGAAGTTCACTTCTTTTAAATCGATACCGCCAGCTGTAACAAATTCTTCTTTAAAAGTACTTTTTCCATTCACTTGAAATTCGGCATTCGTTAACTGATTGGTCAAATTGGTCAATTGAATTTTGGTTAAGTCGGCCCATTTTGTTTCAGTATCAATTCCCGAAGCGAACACAATGCTTTCCCACAATCTATTAGGGAAATCGAAAGGTGATTTTTTAGAAACCGCTTTCTTAGAATGTTCTAATTTCAATTCTCTTAAAAGCGCTGAAGTTTCTTCAAAAGTTTTATCATTCAGCCAGTTCACTTGAATGATGAACTGGTAGTTTCGATCAAATAATTCTCTCGCTCCCCATGCGGAAAGACGCAAAATTCCCGGTCCGCTCATGCCCCAATGCGTGATTAACAAAGGCCCTGAAGCTTCTAATTTAGAATTTTTAACCTTTACCGAAGCAAAGGCTGAAAGTCCCATTAAGTCTTTTATTCGAACATCCTTAATATTAAATGTAAACAAAGAAGGAACTGGATTTATGATGGAATGTCCTAAATCGTGAAGCATTTCCCAAATTTTAGGATTGCTTCCTGTAGTCATAATCAAGGTTTTGCAGGCAAAGGTTTCGTGATTGGTTTCAACTTTCCAATAGTTTTCTTCCGAAACTTCAGAATTAAATATGGATTGAACACTTTGACCTGTTAACACATCAATTCCTAATTTTTTTGTTGCCGATAAAAAGCAATCGATTATGGTTTGTGATGAATTAGAAACTGGAAACATTCGTCCGTCGTCTTCAATTTTGAGTTCCACGCCGTGTTTTTCGAACCATTCAATCGTATCGCCTGAACAAAACTGATGAAACGGCCCACGCAATTCTTTTTCCCCTCGCGGGTAAAATTTAACCAAATCGTTTGGTACAAAACAAGCGTGAGTGACATTACAACGACCACCTCCAGAAATTCGGACTTTGGTTAAAACTTCTTTTCCTCTCTCCAAGATAGCCACTTTAATTTTAGGGTCATTCTCCACAATATTAATTGCCGAAAAAAAACCTGCCGCTCCACCACCTACAATGATTATATCGTATTTTGAGTTCATATTCTGTCTGGGAAATCGGAAATAATTCCGTCAATGTTATAGGATTTTAATCGTTCAATATCTGCTTCGTGATTGACTGTCCAAGTGAAAATTTTATATCCTTTTTGCTTGGCTTCCAAACAATTTTCTTCGGTTAATAATGAAAAATGTGGATGTATTGCTTTTGCAGATAATTGCTCAGCCCATTCGAGAGCTTGTTCAACACTGGCTTGGGTGAGTACTCCTAAATGAATGTTGGTATTTAAACTATGAACTTTTTCTAGTTCTTCCTTTTGAAAACTGGAAACAATAAAATCATCGTATTGCCATCCTTTCTCGTTGATGTATTTTTCAATGATTTCAACTGCTGGTTGCGCTGTTTCATGGCCTTTCAATTCGACATTGATCCAACATTTTTTATCAATTAAATCGAAAACTTCTGATAAAGTTGGAATGTCAAATTCATTAGATACGCGCAATGCTTTTAATTCAGACAAAGTTAACTTGTGCACTTCTCCCGAACCGTTTGTCATTCTATCGACTGTAAAATCGTGAAAAACCACTAGTTCGCCCGAAGCACAAACATGTACATCAAGTTCGATAGCATCGACTTTAAAATCCAGTGCTTTTTGAAAAGATTTTAACGTATTTTCGGCCACAAAACCTTTTGCCCCGCGATGTCCAATTTTTTGCATGCTCAAAAATAAAAAAACGCCTTGTAAAAAGGCGCTTTTAAATGAACTTTATTCAATAATCAGGATTTTATATTCCCAAGGTTTGAAATCTAGCTTCTGATCTTTTGTTAAAGTGATTTTTTGACCCGACATATAATCGGCAAATGTTCCTTCTATTGGAACCGTAAAAGTTGAGTTGTCTTTGGTTAAATTACTGATAAAAATAACCTTCTGTCCTGATTTTTCTCTTTCGAAGGCTAAAATTCTAACATCATCTGAAGTAGTTAAACGGTTGTAGGAAGCTGCATTTTTCCCTCCGTTTAATGCAGTATTTTCTAGTTTTAGTTTCCCTAATTTTTCATAGACAGAATTCATTTTTCCAATAGTGTGGAGAATCGTGTCTTTTTCGAAGAATTTCAATTTCTTAGTTAAATCATATTCTTGTCCGTTATAAATAAGCGGGACTCCAGGCATAACAAAGGTAAGCGCTGTAAAAGTTTCGACTGCGTCGCCCATTCTTTCATATTCAGAACCATTCCATGAGTTTTCATCATGATTTGTAATGAAATTTAGGGTTGAACCATTGTTTTGTATTACGGCATTCATTTTAATGATGTAATCATCAAAATCTTTGACCGATTTTTTGCCTTGAGCAATGCTATTTAAAATATAATGACCTTCCCAAGCGTATTGAACGTTAAAAGCTTTTTCCAATAATTCCGATTTTTCGGCTTCGGCCAACATAAAAACAGGTTTTATTTTTTGAAGTTCTAGGGTTGTTTTGTTCCAAAAATCAATTGGAATTTCGGCAGCAACATTGCATCTAAATCCGTCAATATCGAATTCTTGAATCCAATATTTCATTTCCTCAAACATAGCCTTTCTTAAATTTTGATTGTCATAATTTAATTCGGCCACATCTTTCCAATCATAAGGATGTATTATTTCGCCAGCATTGTTTTTTATGTAATAATCCGAATGCTGTGTTATCCATTGATGATCCCAAGCGGTGTGGTTGGCTACCCAATCTAGAATAACATAAATGCCATTTTTATGTGCTGTCTCAATCAGTTTTTTTAAATCGTCTTTACTGCCGAAGTTGGCGTTAATGCTTCTGTAATCTTTAACAGAATAGGGGTTTCCTAGATATTTATCCTTGTCGTTTGACAAAGGCAATTCACTAATTAATGTATCTTTACTTGCCTTTCTGTTTGTTATTCCTATTTCGTGAATGGGCATGAGCCAAATGACTTTAATCCCCATTTTTTTTAGCTTGGGAATGTCTTGAGTAAAAGCGTTAAAAGTGCCTTCGGGAGAATATTGTCTGATGTTTGCTTCGTAAACGATAGCATTATCGAGAAAGTTTTGACTTATTGCTGGAATTTGCGTTTTGTTTTCGGTAATTGTTTTTGGTTCTTTTTTGCAACCAATCGTAACTAACAAAACAGCCATTAATAAATATATTCGACTCATTGATTTGTTTTTTTTTTTCAAAAATACGATTAAAAATGATTGAACCAGAAACAAAAAAAGCCTTGCGTTTGCAAAGCTTTTTTAATGATGTATTTTAGATTATTCTACTTGATCGTCATCAATATAGGTTTTGTTTCCGTTTTTATTGATGTAGTATTTTCCACCACGAGGACCTTCAAAAACTTTTCTCTCTTTGTATTTGCCAATTACTTTATCGGTAGTATTAGGATTGCCTTTTTCATTTGAAACTCTTTCTTTTTTGGCTACTGTTTTAGTAGCTTTTTCTTTAGTTTCAGTTACTTTAGTTTTGGTTTCTTTTTTAGTTTTAGAAACTTTTTCTCCGGCTACTGCTACTTCTTTTTTAGTAGTCGTTTTGGCTTTCGTTTTCGTCTTGTCTGCCTCATCTTTAACTTTAGCGTCTACTTTATTTGCCGTTGCTTTTGTTTTTCCTTTTGTAGATTTTTCTACACCTTTATCAGAAGCACTATTGTCCTTAGCTGCTTTAGCTTTTTTGGCGTCTGCTTTTTCTTTTGCAGTCTCCTTTTTAGCGGCAGCTTTTTCTTTTGCTTCCGCTTTTTCTTTATCTGCTTTTGCTTTGGCTTTCTTTTCTTTAGCTAGTTTGGCTTTAGCAGCTTTTTCGGTAGCGGCTTTGGTTTTTTGGGCAGTTGTTTCCGTTTCTTGAGCATAAAAGCTATTTGAAAAAACAAAGACTAAACACAGTAATAGCAACTTTTTCATGACTTTATAGTTTTAGTTATAAGTTAAAATTAGTAATTTTTTTACAAAAATGGCACCATGAATTAAAAATAGGCTCTTAATTGAATATTTCCCGTATGAATTGTTTTTATCGAATCGCTTTTTCGTCCTTGATAGTTAATATTTACGTCTAAGTATTGCGTTAAATTCTTTTGTGCCAACAATCGCCAAGTTAAATTCTTTCCTGCTTGCAAGCCTTCTAACATTTGGAACGCTACTGGTGAAAATTCATTACCTGAAAATTTATTGTCAAACCACGAAAATTCACCATTTAAGGTCAGTCCTTTCTCGCTCGCGAAATTAAATGAAGTCCCAAGTCGGTTTTGTTTTAATGTTTCTAAATCACCCAATTTATTATCCTTGATTTGCATTTCATAAAACACATCTAAACTCGCATTTTGGGTAAATAAATAGGAGATTTTAGGATTTAATTGATGTCCGTCAATTTTAAAGTTTCGACTGGCATAATTTTCAGAATTACTGGCAGTTGAAAACGATTTTCCAGACAAAGTAAAAAGCCAGTATTTTTGATACAAATGAATGTATTGCACTTGATGAGATGCATTTTTAGCTTCTTGCTCACCTGAAGATTGCAAGCTTTTCAATTCATTAGAAATGAATGTGTAAGTAACGGAATGCTTTTGCTTCCCACGATTGTAAAACAAACTGTTTCTTATACTTGAGTTTAGTCCTAATAGGTCTTTATTGCTATTTGAAAACGGATTCAAATCGAAATTGTCTTCCTCTCGTTTTATTTTTCTCTCAATTAAATAAGAGGATTGATTGTAAAAGTGGGATAGTACTTTTTTAAAGCCAGTTTCATTTTGCCATTGCGTAGGGCTTAAAGTCAATGACTGCGAAAATTTATTTTGATGTGTTTTTACAAAAATTTGATTGGGCAAAAAGATCTTTACATACTTTGCTTGATCCGGAAATGCTGCGATTTCAAATTCTTGTATTTCCTGAATTCCGTTATTGTTGTAATCGTTCCAAGCAAAAATTCCTTTTCCGGGATCGACTTCTAAGAAACTGAACTCCTGTTGCGGAATGGTTCCCGAAGTGGTTTCGTATGCAGTTGTGGATTGAATTAACTGATTAAAAAATCGATCATTGTAGAGCAATCTTGAATTGAGCGATGGTTCATTGCCACGAATATCATCTTTATATTTTAAATTTCGGTAATTGACAAATACTGATAAATCACTTTTTTCGGTTTGAATTAGTTTCGATTTCAAATAATACGATTGCGAAGTGTTTACTCGCTTAAGTTCACCTAATTGTAAACTGTCGTTCACTCGGTTTAAATAGCCTAATTCTACAAATACCTTGGTAGAATCGCCACGTCCCATAAAAGCTCCAAATTCTGAAAAACGTTGGCTTAAAGCCGATAATTGATTCGTGCTTTTTATTTTTTCTTGATTGTTTTCATGTCTGAAACTACCACCTATCCAATTCTTTTTGAAATGGTATTTCGTTAACGATTGATTTCTTAAAAATTTTGAAGTTGACGTGTTACTATTGCTGCTTAAAAAACTACCATCGTTTGAAAAGATCCAATTGTTGACTTTAAAATAACCCGAAATAATTTGGCGATTTCCTGAGAAACTCTCCGAAAATTCTAAATTTTCAAATTGATATTTCCAATTTGATTTTTCAGATAAACTAAACTGTAATCCTGTAATAAGTAAGCTTTGATTGCCTTGAGGATCTAGTAAATTCCAATCTCTATCGAATTCTATGGCAAATAATCGTTCAATGGTTTTAAAGCTTTTCTGAATCAATTGATAATTTCCAAAAGCATCAACATTCCACTTCTTAGATAATAACCGTTGTTTGAAATTTAATTTCCCTGCCAAACCTTGGTTATTGTTATCATCAATGCTGGAAAACAAATTTTTATCGTTGTTGCTGATTCCCACTTCAAAATCAACCGAAGTTTTTTCGGTCGGGTTGTATTTGCCTAAAATGGTGGCAATTTGAATTTTTGTTGGTGCCACCAGTTTGATAATGGGTTCGTAATTTCCTTGCGGAACACCTAAAATAGGTTCAACATATTCAAAAACACGACCATTCGTAATGGTTTTAGAAATAACATAATTACCCAAATTATTTCCTACAAAACTAAATTTTACCGTGTACAAAATGTCTGTTGGTTCTACAGAATATTGAAAGGCTTCAACTCCGCTAATGAGTACTTTTTTATACAATATTTTATTCTCTGAATAAGTATCTAAAATTGCCGATTGAGCATTCATTAAATCGGGATTGTCACCAGCGGCTACTAAAATTTGCGCTTGTTCTTCGGAAAGATTTTGTTGCACCGGTTGGTTTTTGACATCATTTTCGGAATACAAATAACCACCTAAACTCCATTTTTCTTGTTCGTGATTTACTCCGGCATAGGTTACAAATCGAGTGTAATTCCTATCTGAAAATTGGTATTCGATGGTAATACGCATTTCGGAAGTAATAGGAAATAAAGAGGTAAAAGTTACTTCTCCGGCATTATAATCAATAACATACTGATTGTTTTCGCCGCGCTTTTGCAAAATACCATTTACAAAAACCCTTTCTGATCCTGAAATAACAAGAACATACAATTCGCCATTGGGGCCTTGCAATTTATAGGGTCCTTGATTCCCTTCTTGGCCAATAAAATTACTCTTCGCGTATTGTCCTCGAACAATGGCGCCTGATGCATATACGTCGGTTTTCTTTTCAGGAGTTCCAAATGTAAATTGAGCAGCAAGACCTTGTACTTTTTTGTTGAAATTTAAAAACCTGGATTTTCTGTTTTCGAGAAATAAATCACCACCTCGAACGCTCCATTTGTCGCTAAATAATTCGATGAAAATTTGATCAAATTCATCTAATTTTTGTGAATAACCCCCTTCTTGCAAAGGAATATTGCTGTCTTGAATGGAAGCCCTTAAACTAACTTTATCCGATAGTTTTCCTGTTATTTGTAAGTCTAAATTTGAATTTACTGATGTGTTTTGATTATTCCCCACGGTAACACCACGTGAAATACTTCCTGAAGTATTTAAACCATCAAAAGGAATAAATTTCTTGCTTCCGTCAAGGTTCACTTTGTATAAATTGCCTGAAGCATTGTTGCTAACGACTCTTTTTTTGTCGTAAATAGTATATTCTTTCGTTAAATAATCGGGAAATTTTAAATAGCGAACGGTTAGTGTATCATTCGTTTTGAAATTGTTTTTAAAAACTAAAATGCCCTTTTGAAAATTCATTTTATAAAAAGAAGTATCAATAGGTTCTTCATTAGCATTTAAAACTTTAAAAAAACTGGAATTGATGCTAATACTGTCAATTTGAATGGTGTCTTGTTGAACGGTTATTTTTTTAGATTGATAAGGCGTATTGATAACCTGCGCTAAAGAGTTTAGCGAAAAAGCAAGAAATAAAAAAAGTATGAAATAGTACTTTTTATACATAAAGAAAAAAACTCCAAAACATCAAAGATATTGTAATTCATACAAATATGCTATTGGTGCTTTGGAGTTATATGATTTAGAATCGTTTAACTATTCTTTTGTAACCACTTGTAGTGTTTCACGGCTCATTTGTCTTAATAAAACGGTTTTGTTTTTTTCGACTGTTTTCATTGCTTTTTCATCAAAATGACGAATGGTATATAAAGAAACATTTTCGTTGTAGGACACTTTGAATTTTTTAGACAAAATTTTCACTAAATCTTTAAAGTTACCAAACTTATCTTCCACACAAACTGAAAAGCTAATGGCTGAGTTTTGAATTAGACTTGTTTTAATTTTAAATTGATGTAATAAACTGAATATTTCGCTGATGTTTTCTTCCATAATAAACGAAAAGTCTATAGAAGATAAAGATAAGAGTAGCTGATCCTTTTTTACAATAAAACAAGGAAGTTTTGGCTCAAGATCTTCTCCTTTTGAAACACTTGTTCCTGGCAATAATGGATTTATAAATGATTTTACATACAACGGAATTTCTTTTCGTTGCAAAGGCTGTAATGTTTTAGGGTGAATAACGCTGGCGCCATAAAAAGCCAATTCGATAGCCTCACGATAAGAAATTTGATTTAATAAAGTGGCATTTTCAAAATAACGTGGGTCGGCATTCATAACGCCTGGGACATCTTTCCAGATGGTTACGCTTTCGGCATTTAAGCAATACGCAAAAATGGCAGCCGTATAATCAGAGCCTTCACGACCTAAAGTGGTTGTAAACCCGTTTTCATCGGAACCTACAAATCCTTGTGTGATGAAAAGTATTTTCTTTTTAGCAATTTTAGCGATACCTTTTTGGGTAACCTCCCAGTTCACTTCGGCGTCACGGTAATTGTTATCGGTTTTGATATAATTTCTAACATCTAACCATTGCGAATGAATGCCTTTGTAATTCATGTAATGATTTAAAATAGTCGTCGAAAGTATTTCTCCATAACTTACAATCTGATCGTAGACAAAATTGTAATTAGGAGATTTATTGCTTCTGATAAAATATTCAAAATCGGCAAAATGATCGTTTACATCAAGGAAAACTTCGTGTTCTTCATCTTCGAATAAATCCAACAGAATTTGATTGTGGTATTTTTTTACATCTTGAATGGATGCATTTAATTCCGATGATTTTTCGAAATAATTTTTGATTACGACCTCTAAAGCATTTGTTGTTTTCCCCATAGCCGAAACCACAAGCAAAACATCTTCATAACCTACTTTTTGTAAAACATCAAATACGTTTTTTACTCCAGCTGCATCTTTTACTGAAGCACCACCAAATTTAAAAATTCTCATTATTTTATAATTGTTCTAAAAAATTATTAATTCCATTTTCGTCCATTTGCACTACGCGCCAATCTTCTAAAATTTGTGCGCCTGATTTATTGTAAAAATCAATCGCTGGCGTATTCCAGTCGAGTACATTCCATTCAATGCGACGAACATTATCTTTTTTTCCTTGTTTAATGATTTGAGAATACAATTCGAGACCAACACCTGTTCCTCGCATTTCTTCCTTCACGATTAAGTCTTCTAAATGTATGGTTTTGCCTTTCCAAGTAGAATAGCGATAGTAGTACAATGCCATTCCAACTATTTTATTGTTTATTTCAGCAATAAATGTGTGAAATAAAGGATTTTCAGAAAAACCATCACGAAGCAAATCATTTACAGTAACAACGACGGCATGAGGTTCTTTTTCAAAAACGGCTAATTCTTTAATTAATGCAAGAACAGCAGGCATGTCGTCTTGGGTTCCTTTTCGGATTATCATATTGGGGCTATTTTTTCTTTTTTACTACTGCTTTTTTTACGGGCTTCACGTATGGTTTGTATAATCCATCGGCAACGGCTCTTTCTTTTGCTTTTAGAGCTCTGTCCTTTGGATCCGGATGCGAACTCATCATGCGCGTAATAAAAGAGGATTCGGCACCTTCGCTAGATTTTGCTAAAATGTTAAATGCTGATTCTACCGCATTAACATTGTATTTGTTGCGCTTCATGAATTCATAGGAATACATATCGGCATCTGATTCTTGTTTTCTACTATGACTGCTATCAATTAAAGCATTTCCTATTTTTCCTAATTGACTGTCGGTTACGGCAGCAACTTTGTCTGATTGTGAGGCAGCTGCATCTAACAAGGCTTCTTTTTTATAGGCCGCTTTTACTGCATCTCTACTGTCATGATTGATAACATGGCCCACTTCATGACCTATTACTGCTAATAGTTCGTTATCATCCATAATATCCATAAGTCCCGAAAATACTCTCACACTACCATCGGCTGTGGCAAAAGCATTAATATCTTTAAGCTTATACACTTTGTAGTTTAGTACTAGTCCGCCTTCATTTTTATGCTTGCCGAATAATTTATTTAGTCTGATCGTGTAAGGATCTTTTGGTCCAGCAACCGGATTTTCTTTATCCATTTTTGCAATTGCATCTTTAGATAAAGTGGCAGCATCTTCATCGCTGAAGGTAAAGCCTGTAACTCCTTTTTGAAGCGCTCCAAGAGCTTTCTCACCCAAGTTTATTTGAGCACTCATTTTAGAAAAACCACCAGTGATTAATACTGCAGTGATTAGCAAACATCTTATTTTCATAACCTAAACTTATTTTACAACAAATATAAAATAAGTTTAGGTTACATAATGGATGATTTTGCCCAAAAAAAGTCACACTCAAATTTATTTTGTGAAATTTTAAATTAAAAAATATCCCTCCCGCCTAATTTTCATTATTCGAAATAAAATTAAGATATTTGCCCAAACAACTTCAACTCATTTCAAACATGGAAGAACGCAATAAAACCTTAGGAGAATTTATCATTGAGAATCAAAATGCTTTTCAATATTCTTCGGGTGAATTATCCAGAATTATCAACTCCATCAGATTAGCTGCTAAAGTGGTCAACTACAAAGTAAACAAAGCAGGATTGGTTGATATTGTGGGCGCAGCAGGAGATCAAAATATACAAGGGGAAGACCAACAAAAATTAGATGTTTATGCCAATGAGGTTTTTATTCAAACTTTAATAAACCGTGAAATTGTTTGTGGAATTGCCTCAGAAGAAAATGATGATTTTATTACGGTAGCTGGTTCAGACAAGAGTCACAATAACAAATATGTGGTTTTAATGGATCCGTTGGATGGATCGTCAAATATTGATGTAAATGTTTCGGTAGGAACTATTTTTTCAGTTTTCAGAAGAGTTACCCCTGTAGGAACTCCGGTAACTCTGGAAGATTTCTTACAGCCTGGAGTGAATCAAGTAGCTGCGGGGTACGTAATTTATGGTACTTCAACTATGTTAGTGTATACCACAGGATATGGTGTAAATGGTTTTACTTTAAATCCGGCAATTGGAACTTTTTATCTTTCGCATCCTAACATGAAATATTCGAAAGATGGGAATATTTATTCGATTAACGAAGGAAATTATGTGCATTTCCCTCAAGGAGTGAAAAATTATATTAAATATTGCCAGTTGGAAGAAGGAGACAGACCTTATACTTCAAGATATATTGGAAGTTTGGTTTCTGATTTTCACAGAAACATGATTAAAGGCGGTATTTATATTTATCCTACCAGTTCTAAGGCACCAAAAGGGAAATTACGTTTGTTATATGAGTGTAATCCTATGGCTTTTATTGCAGAACAAGCAGGAGGGAAGGCTTCAGACGGATACAACCGTATCATGGAAATACAACCAACTGAATTGCACCAACGTGTGCCTTTCTTCTGCGGAAGCTATAATATGGTAGAAAAAGCCGAGGAATTCATGACGAAAGCAAGTCAATAATTATCAAATAGATAGATACAAAAAAAGCTCTCATTTCTGAGAGCTTTTTTGTTGGTCTACTAGGACTCGAACCTAGAAAGACTGCACCAAAAACAGTTGTGTTACCATTACACCATAGACCA
>JASLID010000132.1 GCA_030153045.1 Flavobacterium sp. | reverse complement strand
TGATGCATTCGCAAACGAAAAATTATCATTTAACATTTTCTCATTAATTGATGACAAGCAAATGTTAATTCAAGGTAGAAAACTACCATTTGATGCTAATGATAAAGTTAGTCTTGGAGTTAGTATTCCTCAAGATGGTTTATACAAAATTGCAATTGGCGCTGTTGATGGATTATTTTTGGGTTCAAAACAAGACATCTATTTAGAAGACAAATTATTAAAAATTGTTTATAATTTAAAAGAAGCTCCATATTCATTTATGGCTAAAAGAGGAGTTACAAAAGATAGATTTGTTTTAAGATTTACAAAAGACACAAATAAAAACACAGTTGAGTTAACAAATCAATTAACTGTTTATGACAACAATGTATTGACTGTTGAATCTGGCAAATTAAAAATTAAAAATATTCAAATTTTTGATATTTCAGGAAAACAGTTGTTAACTAAAAACGATGTAAATAACAAAAACTACCAAGTAACTAATTTAAACAGAACGAATAGTTTAATGATAGTAAAAGTAACTTTAGAAGACAATTCGGAAGAAGTAAGAAAAGTTATGTACTAAACAATATTTTATATTTTTCAAAAGACCTTTACTTTAAATAGTAAAGGTCTTTTTTTGTTTTAACAAATCTATAAATATAAAAATCTCAATTAGATTTGATTGATAATGAGACAAGTATATTAAAAGAATTAAGAATTTACTGATAAAAATGTTATATTATTTTTAAATATTGACGTTTTCTACAGAAATATAACATTTTAGTATATATTTGCAAAAAATTAAACATTGTCATGATTAAAAATCTAAAATTTACACTACTACTAATTTTTTCATCAATTAGTATAAATGCACAAGTAGGAATAGGCAACACAAATCCACAAGGAACATTAGATGTTTCTTCAACAAACGATGGATTACTAATACCTAGAATTGCATTAACAAATACTTCTACAACTACTATAATAACGCCTACAAAATCAGAATTAATTTACAATACCGCTACTACTGGCGATGTTACGCCAGGATTCTACTATTGGGAAACAACTCCAACAGTTGCATCAGATAGATGGGTGCGTTTAGTTACAACAAAAAACGATTGGTCAATAACTGGAAATACTGGCACAACTGCTGGAACTAATTTTATTGGTACAACAGACGCACAAGATTTAAGATTTAAAACTCAAGGTACTGACAGATTAAACATTTCAAATACAAACGGACAATTACAATCTTATTATGCTGGTACATCAACTGCACCTGCTTATTCATGGAATGGAGATTCAAACACAGGTATTTTTCAATCTGCAGCAAACAATTTAGGATTAACAACAAATGGAGTTGAAGGAGTAAGATTAAGAGAAAATAGCAATGTTAGTATTGGAGCAACTTATGCAACAACGAATGCAGCACCAACAAACGGATTAAGAATTGAAGGAAATACAGTAATTGGAAAAGCATCGGGTGAAGATTCAAAGGATATATTTTCTGCACATACTTCAGCAACTGCTTATCAAAGTATTTCTGGTTACCCAAATGACGATAAAAAAAGAGCCATTTCTGGATATGCAGATGGTAATGGAATTGGTTTATTTGGTTTTGCAAATAGAAATGGATATGGAGTTGTAGGATTAACTCAACCAGGAACTATTTCTAGTTTCGTACAAACTGGCGAAGGAGTATTAGGTCAAGCCGATGGATCAACTGGAATTACAACTATTCCAATTGGAGTACACGGAATTATTGATGAAGCTGCAGCTGGTTTAGCTACAGCAACTCCAGTTTTAGGAGAAAACAATACAATTACAACAGGAACTGGATTTTCTGGAGGTGCATATGCTTCATCAAGATCAATTAGTGGTGTTTATGGAAACATAGGATCTAGAGTTGCATCAAGTTCTACAGACGCCTATTTATTTGGTGTAGTTGGAGATATTTTAACAGTTGGCTCAGGAACAATACCGGAAGCATCAGGTGGTGTTATGGGAGCTGGTGGTTCAGGACAATTTGGGATGTTAGGCTACAAAGCTAAAGGCGGAAACAACTATAGTGTATATGGTGGTGGAGCAAATGATGATATATCAAACGGAAATAATGGTAGAAACTCAAATACTAACAATCCAAACAACTTAATCGGATTGGGAATTAATGGTGGTTTCATGGGTGGTTACATCAAAGGAAGTCAATATGGTTTAGTATCTAAAGGTGAAGAATTTGGTATGTATGTCCAAGGAAACACTATTACAAATAAACCGATTGTACAATTAACAGAAACGGGTAATTCTCAAAAAACTGTTTCTTACACAGCTACTTCTACTGAAGTTGATGTAACAACAAGAGGAAATGGAAAATTATCAAATGGTGAAAGCTATATTACATTTAAAGATGCGTTCAAAAACTTAGTTTCAAATAACGAAACAATTAATATAACAATTACACCTACAGGAGAAACGAATGGTGTTTATGTTAGTAGAATTACAAAAGATGGTTTTTTCGTGAAAGAAAATTTGAAAGGAACAAGTAATGCTTCATTTAATTGGACAGCAATAGGAACTCGTGCTGGCTTTGAAAATGGTGTAGAAATATCAGAAACTGTTTTATCAAAAGACTTCGACAAAAACATCAATGGAGTTATGAACAATGATGGTGGAAAAGAAGAAGGTTCTCCAATTTATTTTGATGGTAACAAAGTAAGATTCGAAAAAATTCCA
>JASLID010000030.1 GCA_030153045.1 Flavobacterium sp. | reverse complement strand
GCCGTGCTGCTGCTCCAGCCCGCATCGGCCGCGGTGGCCGGCAGCTGGCTCATCACCCGGTCCCTGCGCTGCCGCGCCAATCCCGCTGCCGGCAGCCAGTTGCGCGGTGCCTGGCAGCAGGCCGCGATCACGACCTCGGGCGGTGCCGGCGGGTACTGTTTTCGCGTGAATTATTTCCAGGCTCGTAAAAAGCAGTGTTTGAAATTTCATCTGGAAGAAATTCCTGCTCGGCAAAATTGTTGGCATAATCGTGCGAATATTTGTATTCATCACCATAGCCTAATTCTTTCATTAGTTTAGTTGGTGCGTTTCGTAAATGCAATGGGACTGGTAAATCACCTGTTTGTTTTACCGTCTGTTGCGCTTTACCAATAGCCATATAACTTGCATTGCTTTTAGGTGAAGTGGCTAAATACACCGCGCATTGACTCAATATAATTCGGCTTTCAGGATAACCAATAGTAGTTACCGCTTGAAACGTATTATTCGCCATGATAAAAGCCGTAGGATTGGCATTTCCAATATCTTCCGAAGATAAAATGAGCATTCTTCTAGCAATAAATTTCACATCTTCACCACCTTCAATCATTCGAGCCAACCAATACACTGCGCCATTGGGATCGCTACCACGAATCGATTTGATAAAAGCCGAAACAATATCGTAATGCTGCTCCCCGGTTTTGTCATATAAAACCGTGTTTTTTTGAACCAATTGCATGACTTTCTCATTTGTAATTTCAATCGAATCACTTTCAGAGGCATTCACAATCAATTCAAAAATATTCAATAATTTTCTACCATCACCACCAGAAAGTCTTAGCAGCGCTTCGGTTTCTTTCAGTGAAATATTTTTGGTTTTCATCACCACATCCGTTTCAATTGCACGATGTAAAAGGGCTTCTAAATCTTCTTTCGAAAACGCATTTAAAACATACACCTGACAACGTGACAATAATGCCGGTATCACTTCAAAACTGGGATTTTCGGTTGTAGCGCCAATTAAAGTCACCCAGCCTTTTTCTACAGCAGCCAATAACGAATCCTGTTGTGATTTACTAAAACGATGTATCTCATCAATAAACAAAATCGGGTTTTTAGCAGTAAATAATCCGCCGCTTTGCTTCGCTTTGTCAATCACATCACGAATGTCTTTAACTCCAGAATTGATAGCGCTCAACACATAAAACGGGCGTTTGCTCTCCTGCGCCATAATTTGCGCTAAAGTCGTTTTTCCCGTTCCAGGAGGTCCCCACAAAATCAACGACGGAATAATCCCTCGCGAAATCTGATGTGTCAACGAACCTTGTTCGCCCACCAAATGCGACTGACTGATGTATTCCTGTAAATTCTGCGGACGAATGCGTTCGGCTAAAGGTGCTTCCATGTGGTAAAAATAATATTTTTTATTGGAAGCTATTCCAGCTTTTCGTTACAATCTTTTCTTTTTTAAAGAAAAAAAGAAAAGGATTTTCACTGCAATCTGGGCTAGGGGACAACTCGTGTGAACAACTTTCATTTTTACTTTTGTGTCTTTTGTGGTCAAACTATGACAAAAGTTCACTAAATTTAATTTGGTCACATTTTTGAGTAATAGCAATAAATAATCAACCAATAAATGAAAGATACCGATTTCAAATTTTCGCCTTCTGTTTTAGCATGGCCACTATATTTTGTGCTGTCGCTGTGGGTGGTTTTTTGGTTTGAAGCACAGTTCAAAATAAATTTATCCGAGTTTGGAATTTTGCCAAGAACAGTATCAGGATTGCGAGGGATTATTTTTAGCCCTTTTTTGCACAGCGATGCTACCCATTTGTACAATAACTCCATTCCATTATTTGTTCTAATTGGAGCCTTGCGTTTTTTTTACCGAAAACAATCGTTAGATGTGCTTCTTTATGGAGTTTTACTTTCGGGTTTTGGGACATGGCTTATTGGAAGAGAAAATTACCATATTGGCGCCAGTAGTTTAATTTATGTGTTGGTTAGTTTTATGTTCTTTAAAGGCATTCAAACCAAATATTATAGATTGGTTTCATTGTCGCTAACCATTGTGGTTTTATACGGAGGAATGATTTGGTATGTCTTTCCAAATGCAGAAACAAATATTTCATGGGAAGGTCATTTGGCTGGATTTATCACAGGTTATTTGCTTTCTTTTTTTATGAAAACCGATGAATACCAAAGACCTATTAGATACGACTGGGAAAGACCAGATTTTGATCCCTCACAAGATGAGTTTATGAAACACTTTGATGAAAATGGGAATTTTGCTCCAATTAAAAAGGAACCTGTTGTAGAGGAACTTCCAGCATATTTTACCTCCGACTTTAATGTTTTTTATGAAATGGTCAATGCCAAAAAAGCAGAAGACATTGAGGATAGTTCTGATAAATAGGATTAGCTCCTGTCTCGTTCTAAAAAAAAGCCTGAAACTTCTGCTTCAGGCTAATAAAATGATTTGTATAGTATTATCTAAAAGTATAATCGACTCCGGTAACTTGTGATAGTAGTGTTTCTGGCGCGTCTAAAATGACAGCGTTTTTTTGAGGTGTTGGTGTAAGTGGGGAATTTTGTTTTATGTATTCTTTCATTACAGTATGCAATGTCGAAGTCGTGTTTTTTGCATCAAGCACACCTTTCATTCTACAAAGCATATCTTCAGGATCACCATCACGTTCACAAGCTAGAATTGAATACATTTTTTCCGGATCTATTGGAGTGTTTTTTATGGTGATGCTTTGTACTCTTTTGCCCATTTCAGCAAAAGCATTGAATTGCACTTCCATTCCTTTAAATTTTACTACCCAACCGCCAAATCGTTTTGAAGCATCTTCGGCAAAAACATTATTGAGTTCTTTTTCTAACCAGTTTTTTATTTGTTTTCCAGTGACTTTGGCTGTTCTTACAGTGCTGTCAACCGGTAACATATCGAAAACAAATCCGTTGGTGATAGGAATGTTGCCAGTGTGATCTGGAGTTGTTTTGGGTGGGCAAAATCTAAATCCGTTGGATAAGGCAATATCGATTTCAGGGAATTTCCATTTTAAAGCATCTAATATCATCGTGTCAATAGGATTTTCCACTACAAAATAACGGTACAATGGAATGGTGCTGTATCCTAAAACTTGATTAATACTTTCCTGATATAGGGTTTCTTTTTCTTTTAATAA
The DNA here is from genome assembly GCA_030153045.1 of Flavobacterium sp. Taxonomy (GTDB): domain Bacteria; phylum Bacteroidota; class Bacteroidia; order Flavobacteriales; family Flavobacteriaceae; genus Flavobacterium. The sequence goes on along the minus strand of JASLID010000030.1, from coordinate 6,861 downwards.
GACTTGGATTTCAGTGTCAGGTTTTAGTTTGGGAGAATTAACTTCCAGTAATTCGTAATGGTCATGAATTACTTTTCCGTTTTGAATAGTCAAATCTAGTTTTCCAATAAACGATCCAAAAGCTCCCGGTTCTACCACTTTAGAATATTTGCAAACAATTGGCTTGCGAACTCTTTCGTGGGTATCACCTCCTAAAATATAGTTTACACCTTCGCATTCTGGTCTGTTTGCTAATGCAATTTGCTGTGATAAACCAAGATGTGCAATCATAATAACATAGCTGCATTGCTCTTGATTTCTTAGCACATCGACATAATGCGCAAGATTTTCTTCAGGGTTGGTGTAAATAATTCCTTTGCTGTAATTTGGGCTTTGTCTTATGGGAACTAAAGGATCCGTATAGCCTAAAAAACCAATTTTTGCACCGGCAACATTCCAAATCGTATAGGGTTGAAAAATGAGTTCGCCGCGTTTTCCTTCTCCTAAATCATGGTACATGTTTGTGCATATTTTTGGAGCGTCAAGAGATCCCAACAGCGTTTGCATTCTTCTTTTTCCATAAATCACTTCCCAATTTCCAGGTAAATACAAATCGTATTTTAAGGCGTTTAGGATAGGAATAAAAGCTTCGCCTGTTGTTTTGACACTCAACTCACTGCCTTGAAACATGTCGCCGGTATCGATGACAAAAGTGTTTGGGTTTTTCTTTTTTAATTGGTTGAGAATGGTTTTTATGTAGGCATAACCACCAGTTTTTCTAAAAACTGCTTTTTCATTTTCCCAAAACAACTCATCATGTGGATGAATCTGACAATGTACATCGGTGGTTTGAAGAATGGAAATCGTTTGCGGTTTGCTGATGTCGATTTCTTTTTCAGTATAGGTTTCTTTGGTTTGAGTTGTATTTGCAATGGTGGAGAGGGGCGAAATAACCGCTGCTCCAAGGCCTAATGTTCCTACCGATTTAAGAAAGTTTCTTCTGTTATTGCTCATGGTTTAAACGTGTAATTACTTTTTTGGATGCGCTTTTTTAATAGGCTCGAAAGGTCCAAATTTATGTTGTTTTTCGGTAAATTTATCAGAAAAAGGACCAAAAGGATGGTCTACCGGTTTTTTAGAAATATCGGGCCAATCTTTACTAAAATCTTTGGTTGGTCTCGGCTGGATTTCTACATAGGCAGCGATATCCCATGCGTCTTCATCAGATAGTTGCGGTTCGGCATAGGTGGCTCCCTGAGGCATATTGTATTTTATATATCCTGCAAAACGGCTCAATCGGTAAAGTCCGGCGCCTTGGTTGTATGAGTTTTTGCCCCATAATGGAGGGTAAGTGTATTCTGTTTTGTCTGGTGCTAAAACTCCTTGGCCATTGGTTTGGTGGCAGCTGACACATTTTTTTTCATATAAGGACTTTCCTTTGATTGGGTCGGCTGCACGATCTAAAAAGGCTAAATTATTAATTCCTGCTGCGACTGCTTCTTTCTCTTTTGGGACGTCCTTACCAATATATTCGATATAGGCAATCATGGCTTTCATTTCTTTTTCTTCTCTTTCTAGCGCTTGTCCGTTCAGACTTCTTTCCATGCAATCGCTGATTCTTTTGTAAAGATCTTCTATTTGTCCGCTGCGAGCTCTCATTTTTGGATACATGGAATAAACAGAGCCATAATTATTTCCCCATGGTTTTGTGCCTGCGTCTAAATGACAATTGTTACAGTTCATGCCATTGGTGATTTGTTTAACGCTTCCGTTTGGACCAAGATATTTAGATGTATGCGCGATTAAATCTTTACCATATTCGACTTCTTTTTTTAAAGTTTCGTCGGTTATTAAATTAATATTGAGAGGTTTCCAAAATTTTGCCATTTCAGCTTCTAAAACTGCTTTCTTTTCAATATCAGCGTAAAGTTGTTCATTATTATCGCTCTTAAACCAAGAGGAAATAGTCGAGTTAAAAAGCAGAAAAGAGAATGTGAATACAATTAAGAAAAGGATAGTCGCAAATAAATAGGTCATTCTCTTTACAACCGATCTGAATTGTTCAATGTTTTGGTTTTCTGGAATCATGGTTTTTTAAAGTTGGATAAGAAAAAGGCGGGTTGTTTTTGTCTTACCACAAGCCTAAATGATTATGTAACAATTCAATAAATTTCTTACAATGACGAAATTAAACAATCAAGATTAATTACAAAACAATTCCAGATGTAATTCTGAATTTGTTATCGTTTATTAATTGCAGGAATAAAAAAATCCCAAAACTTTCGCTTTGGGATTTTTATAATTTTTTTATCAGTTCCTAACTTCTTTGTCTTACTGCCTCATATAGAAAAGCACCGCAAGCCACCGAAACATTCAAAGATTCAATCGTTCCAAACATAGGAAGTTTTGCCTTCTCATCTACAATTTTCAACACTGATGGATTCACACCACGATCTTCACTTCCCATAATAATGGCAATACCTTCGTTTAGTGAAATGTCATAGATGTTATTGTCTGTTTTTTCAGTTGCAGCTACCGTTTTAATCCCTGAGCCTTGCAGGTAAAATACAGCATCTTTAATATGATCTACTTTGCAAATAGGCACATTAAATACCGCTCCAGCCGAAGTTTTAACGGTATCTCCATTTACCGGGGCAGAACCTTGTTTTTGAATGATAATTCCATCCACGCCAGTGCATTCGGCAGTACGGATGATCGCTCCAAAATTACGTGCATCCGACAATTGATCTAAAATTAAAAACAAAGGAATCTTTCCGCTTTCTACTACACTATCTACTAATGTTTCTAGTTTGTGAAAGGTAATTGGCGCAATAGTGGCCACAGCACCTTGGTGATTATTGGGTGTTAATCGGTTTAATTTTTCAACGGGAACATAAGAGAAATTGATGCTGTTTTTCTTCATCGTTTTCATCAGTTCATTCATCAAGTCGCCTTGCGTATCACTTTGAATAAAAACTTTATCGATTTCTTTTTTTGCATTAATGGCTTCAATAATAGCTCTAATCCCGAATATTTGGTTTTCTTTTTCCATGGTGCAAAGGTAGTAACTTAGATTGTTAGATTTTTAATTTTTTTGAAATTGATTTTTTAATCGGATTTATTATACATGTAGCATTATGATTTTAGGGCTTAAATTTTTTATCGATTTTATTTGTTATTTCATCGATTCTGTCATCTTTTTTATTCAAAATTTTCATCGATTTTAATGGTTATTTCATCGATTTTAATGTTTTTTAACAGATTTTACGGTTTTTCATCAATTTTTTTTGATAATTATTTGATATAGAAATAGCTTAGTACTTCAAATAAAAACTAGGGTTATGAAAAACAATTACTTAACAAAAGCAGTAAGTGTGGTATTCTTACTGTTTTTCCAAGCTGGGTTTGCTCAGGTTGGAATTGGAACAACAAATCCGTTATCTACTTTACATGTACAAGGGACAATGCGGGTTTCAAACACAGACAACACAACCACTACGACAAAGTTAACGGGAACTTGTGCCGGTGGAATTGTGGCGGATGTAAAAATTGGTGATAATCTATCGTTGGTAGGGAATGTATTAAGTGCTGCTGATACTGATAATTCAGTTTATAAAGTGGCTGGAGTTAAAATGACTACAATCGCTGCTAATCAGGTTTTCGATAATGTGAATTTAGATCTTTCTGGTGCAAATGCCGGAGTGGTTATATTTAGATTGTATGGTTCAGGACATAATTTTTCTATACGAGGAATTCAAGGAGGTACAGATGGAAGGCATATTATTTTGTATAATTCTTCTAATGTTAATATGAAAATGGATCATATGCTGTCTTCAGTTCCGGCGAATAATATTGATACTATTGGGGCATCAACTTCTACTTCGGGAATTGGTACTGTGGAGTTGGTGTATGATGGTTCGTCTTCTAAATGGATTGTAATTGCAATTAGAGATTAATTGTAAAGTCAAAATCGTGCTTTAAAGCTAATATGTACAATCGAATTTGAAAGCTTTATGGCTTGCTCTTTTGTACTTCCATTAGCATAAACCAAGTTAAAAAGCCCGTTTTTTGTCAGTAAGCCAAAGCCAAAACCTAATCCTACTAAACTGTTTGAGGTATTAGAAGATTTGTCTTGATAATAGCCATAATCAATAATAGTGTGAATGTAAGTGTTGGGTGTGGCGACGTAACGGTATTCGGTTAGGATTGAAGTAAATGTATTGCCTTGCAAGCTGTTTTCGCTAAAACCTCTAATGGAATTGATTCCGCCAAAACGATGCAATTCATTAATAATATAAGTGTCGCTTTTTAAATAATGATTTATGGTTTTTAAGTGAACAATGTTTTTCTTATTCAAATAAAAATTATGACTTAGATTTAAAGTAGTGAAAAACTGACTGTTGCTATTGAATTTTGAGGTTCGTTTTCCGGTTCCAACTTTAAAATAGAGTAAGGTTTTATCCGGGAACAAATAGTCATCAGGATTGTAAGCTGAAAAATCGAGATGCGATGTGATAAATGAGTTTTCAAAATCACTGATGGAAGCGTTGTTGGTGTTTTGAATGTCGCTTGATTCGGCACTCTGATATCCCAAATAGACTTTAGTGTTGTAATTAAAATAATACCCTAAATCGATTGAGGTTTGGGTGTTTTGAAAAATACTGTCTTGCTTGAAGATATTCAATTGAGCTTTTAAACCCAGTGGACTTTTAAACAGGTACGGAATCTCGGTACTTGCGTTGAAGGTCTTTTGGTTTTTACCATCGCTTTTCCAAAACAAATTAAATTTCTCGCCACCATTTAAAATATTCTGAAGTTGCAGATCAAGATATCCGTTGATAACCACTTTTTTTTCGTCGTCATTGCTAAAGCCTATAAATCCATCAAAAGTATTTGGTTTTGCTTTTTCAAGATATACGTATACTTTGGTGGAATCTTTTGTGAATAAAATTTCTGGATATTTTGATTGGCTAACAAATCGGAACTTCGCAAAATCGTTATGTAGTTTTTTTAAATTTTCTTGATTAAAAACTTTTTTTCGATACAATCGTTTGATGTTTTTGGTGTGGCTTTCGGGAAATTTGTCATATCCGTTAATAACAATATCATCGAGAGTTCTAATTTTTTCTGCTTGCAGGTCTAAATTAGCATAAAGCTCGTTGTTTTTACTTTTGAAATTCGTGAGTTGTAATTTGGCTAATGAATATCCTTTCTTTTCTAATTGAAGTAAGGTGTTGTTCATGAAGTTTTCAGTTTCGGAAATGAGAAGTTTTAACGAGTCTTTCTCCAAATTCAATATTTCGGCATTTGTACCTATATATATATGTATGAATTTATTTCTTCTTCCCAATTGGTATTTGAATGTAAAAGTCGAATCGTTGATTTTTTTAGCAACTTCGTGTTTGGATTCTAAAAAACCAACAGTCATTAGTTTTTGAGAAAAATTATCGACTTCATCTAAAAGTGATTTGATATTGATGTGTTTTTTCGAATAGGAGAGGGAATCAATGATTTTATTTTCGATTAAATCATCTGATTTTATCTGCAAATAGGAATTTTGAGCCGAAATATTTTGGCTGGCAAATAAAAAAAGGATGAAAAAAAACAAGTGTTTCAAACGGCGTTCAAATTTGGATAAAAGTAACTCAAAAAAGTTATAATAAAAACTCAAAAAATAATCCTACTGAAAATTAATGATTTAAGGTTTGTTTCATCAAAAATATTTTATACATTTGCAACCCCGTAAAAAGCGGGATTTTTATAAACAAGTAATTTTTAGTATTTAATTATGCCAACAATTCAACAATTAGTAAGAACAGGAAGAACCCAAATGACTAAGAAGTCTAAATCGGTTGCTCTAGATTCTTGTCCTCAAAGAAGAGGTGTTTGTACGCGTGTTTATACAACGACGCCTAAAAAACCAAACTCTGCAATGCGTAAAGTTGCGCGTGTACGTTTGACAAATGGTAACGAAGTAAATGCCTACATCCCTGGAGAAGGACACAATCTACAAGAACACTCGATAGTATTAGTTAGAGGTGGAAGGGTAAAAGATTTGCCAGGAGTAAGATATCACATTGTGCGTGGTGCGCTTGATACATCAGGTGTGGCAGGAAGAACACAAAGAAGATCTAAGTACGGAGCAAAACGCCCAAAAGAGGCTAAAAAGTAATTTTTAAAAACTTTTAAGAAAAAGACATGAGAAAAAGAGCGGCAAAGAAGAGACCACTTTTACCAGATCCAAGGTTTAATGACCAATTGGTAACGCGTTTTGTAAACAACTTAATGTGGGACGGTAAGAAATCAACAGCGTTCAAAGTATTTTATGATGCTATTGACATCGTAGAGTCTAAGAAACAAGATGCAGAAAAATCATCATTAGAGATCTGGAAAGATGCTTTAACAAACGTTATGCCTCACGTAGAAGTACGTAGTCGTAGAGTTGGTGGAGCTACATTCCAAATTCCAATGCAAATTCGTCCAGATAGAAAAATTTCTATGGCGATGAAATGGATGATTCTTTATGCAAGAAGAAGAAATGAAAAATCAATGGCAGCTAAGTTAGCTTCTGAAATTTTAGCAGCAGCTAAAGAAGAAGGTGCGGCAGTTAAGAAAAGAATGGATACTCACAAAATGGCAGAAGCTAATAAAGCTTTCTCTCACTTTAGATTTTAATTCATAAGAAATGGCTAGAGATTTAAAATACACAAGAAACATAGGTATTGCTGCTCACATTGATGCTGGTAAAACAACAACAACGGAGCGTATCTTATTTTATACTGGAAAATCACACAAAATTGGTGAGGTGCACGATGGTGCTGCAACAATGGACTGGATGGCGCAAGAGCAAGAAAGAGGTATTACAATTACTTCTGCTGCTAC